>JBEBIR010000163.1:0-7364 GCA_040080315.1 Gemmatimonas sp. | reverse complement strand
TTTGGGAGCATTGGCGAAGGACTGTGGGTCTTCCTTCGTCGTAAGTGGTCGGCGGGCTGGGCGCGGAACGCTCTTGGCCGCCGAGCATCCCTCGCTGGTTCGGTGTGGGCGGCTGAGTATCGTAGCAGACGATCGCTCGGGACGATTCGGCTGCCAAGAGCGTTCCGCGCCCAGCCCTCGATCCAGCAACACTCAACACTGGAGTTCGGTAGCGTCGGTCGGCTCACTGTCAGACCTTCGCGACATGCTTCCATCATGCCGCAGCCATCGTTGTAGTCATGCCCAAGCGGAAGGTCACTCCGTCGCAGATCACTCTGCTCACTGGCATCGTCGAGGACATGCTCATTGGCCCGACCGACAAGGCTCGACGCAAGGCCGGTCCGGAGGTGTCAATTCGAGTGAACATTCTCGAAGGGGGCGATGACGGGCCGCTCGTCGACTGGATGCGCGTTCACCCGCTCCTCGCGACTCGGCTGCGATCACTGGCCGAGCTGCAGGGGCCGGATGGGCTTATGGGGCGGTGCTGCACGATTGGCGTGAACGACCACGGCATGGTGGTGTCGCTCGTCTTGTGAGGGATGCGCGCGGCACGCCCACTGCGGTGCCGTTTCAGGCGGCCGCAGGCATCCCCGCGAAGCGCTTCACCTTGATGCGGTGCTCTTGTTTTCGCGCCTGAGCAAGATCAAACGCCATTTGCATCGCGAGCCACGTCTCTGCAGTGCTGCCAAACGCCTTCGACAAGCGAATAGCCATTTCGGCGCTGATGCCGGTCCTTTCATTGACGACATTGTTCAACGTCTGCCGAGAAACGCTCAGCACCTTCGCACCCGCTGTCACCGTGAGCCCCAGTGGTTCCAGACAGTCGTAGCGCACGATACGGCCAGGGTGGACCGGGTTCTTCAGCCGCATTGCGTACCTCTAGTGATAGTCCGTTAGCTCAACGTCGTAGACATCGCGGCTCGCGAACCTGAACACGATTCGCCAATTCGTCTTCACTGTCACCGCCCAGAACGCCCGCCGGTGGGATGAAGCGAGTATCCCGGCAGGCGCTCCAACGCTTTGCTCCGGAAGGTCCTGATCAGCGGCGACTCCAATGTGTACACTGACAACTGTCAGTTGTCAATCTGGAGAGGGATTAGTGGCGTACTCCAACTCGGAAGCTACTCGGAAGTCTATTCCTTCCGAGTCGCCGCGTATCGAGTCAGGTGTAAGGCAATCGACTGCAATGATTCGATGATGGCAACCAGCTGCGGAGCACATGATGTTGCAGGCCCTCGCAATCCTGTCCTCGTTGCCAACGTCGTCCGTGACCCGTTTCACGAAGCTGCTCGAACGACTGCTCAGTGGCGACGCCGATCGCGCGTATGCGTTCGACGACTTGTGTGCGGTACTATCTGGGCTTGGCTTCAGCCGACGGATCCGCGGCAGTCATCACGTCTTCACACGGAACGGAATTCGTGACATCTTGAACCTTCAGCCACGCCGCGGCGGTGAAGCAAAGCCGTATCAGGTCCGGCAGGTTCGCGACGTGGTAGTCCGCCATGGGCTCGCGATACAGCTGTCTCTCGACGAAGGAGCCGACGATGAAGCCTGAGTTGCGCTACGAGGTCGTGCTCTACTGGTCCGAGAGCGACGAGGCTTTCATCGCCGAGGTGCCGGAACTGCCAGGCTGCGCCGCCGATGGGCCAACGTACGCTGAGGCGTTGGCCGCCGTCGAAGTAGTCATTCGCGAGTGGATCGAGGCGGCCACAGAACTCGGGCGCCCGATCCCGACCCCGAAGGGGCGACTCCGCTTCGCGTAGCGCCAGTCTATAGCCGCACCAAATGCTGCGGCTTGGCGCCCCTCACGGCACCGGTTGCGATCGATGCATCGAACGTCACGAGCCGCCCACCATGCTTTACCGCAAGGGCGACAAGGTACACATCGGTGAGCTGCCTTGGCCCGTGCATCCGCGTCGGATCGATCAGCTTCGGATCCAGCAGGCTCTCGCTATCTAGCCAGAATTCATGCGCGCCATGCGCCGTCGCGGCCCGCAGTCGCTCGACGATCTCGACAACGGACGGCGCGTTCGGATAGCCCGGGTGCGACATGATGCGCACGCATCCGTTTTGAGTGATTGGACAGGACGCCCAACCGCCTGCACCGTGCTCGCTGAACCACGACATGGCAGTGCGATGCGACGTATGATCGCTGTCGAGTAAGGCAATCAGCACGTTGACGTCGAGGAGGGCGCGCATTCCCCCCTCAGTACGCGTCGTCGGAGCGGAGCTGGTCGACAAGCGCGTTGGTCACGATGCCACCGCGCCGCGCAAACGGTTTGAAGCCGTACACCGGCTTTGGCTCGCGCACCGTGGACGGCGTCGTCGCCGATGGTGCCGTCAGCGCCTGGCGCAGTAGCTCCGATACGACTTCACCGGCCGTCTTGTTCTCGCGCCGAGCGCGTTCCTTGGCCGCCTGCAGGACGTCGTCGGCAATATCGAGAGTCGTACGCATGCATCTGATGCTAGTGCATCACGCATCACACATCAAGTGGGACCGGCGCTCGTCTGCGGTGATTATCGCTGCAATCACCGCAGACTATGCGGTGTATAATTGCAGTATTCCGCGGCAATCGTCATATTCACCGCAGACCTCACGGTGAATACCCATGACCTTCATCCACGAACTCCCCGGCTGGCCGCGACTCGTCTGGGATAGCAGCGCCCTCGAAGCGATGCTCGCCGGCGTCCGTCACCGGCAGGGTCTCCTGCAGGGAAGAATGGCCACGCTCGGCTTCGAACTGCGTTCTGAAGCGAGCTTGGTCGTGCTCACCAACGATGTCGTCAAGACGTCCGCGATCGAAGGCGAGGCGCTTCCGTCGGACGAAGTGCGCTCGTCTATCGCGCGTCGGCTCGGTCTGGACGTCGGCGGTCTGACTCAGCCCAGTCGCGCGGTTGAGGGGATTGTCGAGATGATGCTCGATGCCACGCAGCAGTGTGACGAGCAACTCACCAGTGAACGGCTCTTTGGCTGGCATGCGGCTCTCTTTCCATCGGGGCGTCAGGGAACGCGACGGCTCACCGTTGGCGCGTGGCGCACGTCGGCGTCTGGCGCCATGCAAGTCGTCTCGGGACCCATCGGGCGCGAAAAGGTGCACTTCGAGGCGCCGGTCGCTGACCGTCTCGAAGATGAGATGACGCAGTTTGTCGACTGGTTCAACGCACCGGTCTCCATCGATCCGGTGCTCAAAGCGGCGCTCGCGCACTTCTGGTTCGTCACAATCCATCCGTTCGAAGACGGCAACGGGCGCATCGCGCGCGCGATTGCCGACATGTCGCTCGCGCGTGCGGACGGCACCAGGGAACGGTGCTACAGCATGTCGTCGCAAATTGAGTCCGAGCGACGAGAATACTATCGGCAGTTGGAAGCGGCGCAGCGCGGCACGCTCGACGTGACCGAGTGGCTCGCGTGGTTTCTCGGATGTCTTGATCGCTCGGTGCTGGGCGCGGCCGATATCCTTTCGTCGGTGCTGCACAAGGCCGAACTCTGGCGCCGCATCAATCGCGATCCGGTGAACGACCGGCAGCGGATGATCATCAATCGAATGCTTGGCGACTTCAAGGGGTTTTTGACGACTTCAAAGTATGCGACGCTGGCCAAGTGCTCTGAAGACACAGCACTGCGTGACGTGCGTGAGCTGGTGGAGTGGGGCGTATTGTTGAAGAATGCGAGCGGTGGGCGGAGTACGAGCTATCGTTTGGCTGAACTGGACCCATCGCCGCGTTAGCCGTTAGAAGCCATCTGTTGTCGCTACTTCGTCACCGGCGGCACCCAGAACCCCGCAGTCGGCTTCGGACGCGCCGCGTCTCTCGCGAAGTACAGGGCGTTGAAAACCGTGCGGAACGTGCCAGTCGGTTGACCGCGCCACTGCGGCTGGAACGCCATCAGCACCACATGTCCCTCGCCAAGCTTCACGTCCAACGCCGACGCATACCCCTGCATGTATTGCGGGCCCTTCACGTAGCCCGACCGGAGCGGTGACGCGTCCATCGCGTACTTGGCCAGCACGCTGCCCTCGAATCCGTCCGTCGGCGCGAACACCGGGCTGCTGCTCGTCATCACATCCGCCTGCTCGGGCATGCCAGCCATCACCGGATGCGCCACGTCCACCGTCGTGCGCATGATCGACGAACCGGTGAAATACTGCTGACGCGTGACGCCCTGCAGCACGTTGCGCACTGGCAGTTTCAGCGAGCTGATCACGCCAGCCGTGCCGGCGTTCCACGAAAGCACCGTGCCGCCGCCGCGCACAAACTCGTCGACGCGTGCGATGAGCGTGCTGTCGTCGGCCGACGGCGCACCGCCGCCTCCGCGACCACCGCCACCGCCAGCATCACCGCCGCCGAAGCCGCCGCGACCGCCGCCGCGCACGAGACCTTGCGACGCCAGCACGATGACATCAAAACGCGAGCCCAGGTTGCCAGCGCGCAACACGTCCGGACCGATCAGCGTGTACTGGTACTCGTGCGTGTCCAACAACCACTCGGTCCACCCTTCATCCATGTTGCCGGGCGCTGCCTTGTAGAGCGCGACACGCGTCGGCACCTTCACGGTCGTCGCACTCGCCGTCGTGCGTTCGACGTCGACCGCCAATTCCTTCGCCCACGCGGTCGCGCGCGCGGCATCGACTCCGGTAACGACATAGCGCGCTGCACGTGCGTCAACCGCCGTGTCGACACGAACGCTGCCACCCCCCTTGAGCGCGCGATTCATGAAACGAAACGCGTTGTTCTGTTTCGGATCGAGCGCGAGCGCGTCCCCGGTGCCGGTGACACCACCAGTTGCCGCCACGATTCCCGCTGCCATCGCATTCGTCGTGAGCGGATACTCGGCGCTCGCGCCCCACGCGTCCGGCGTCCCTGACACCGGCTTCATCGCCGAGCGGAACGCGGCGGTGAGTGGCGTCTTTGCTTCGACGACGTTGATGTTCATCTGCATGGGCAACGTCCAACCGGCGGCATCGTACGGAAGGTCATCACCCAGTTCCGGATACTTCTGCACTTCCAGCAGTTCGCGCACGAGTTGCGCATACTCCTGGTCCATCGGAATGACCCACGTGCCCTTCGGATACGTGGTGCCATCATGCGCTGACGCCGCGTCCAGTTGATGGATGTTGACGCCGAGGAATGCGAGACGACGCAGGAGTTCGACGGGTGCGGTGCGGTCGTGCTGCGCCTGCGGCACGACGTAGGCGTACGGCGGTCCCTTGCGATACTGCTGGATGGTGTTGCGACCTGCCTGATACCGGTTGTACAGCAGCTCTTCGCGGAATCGCGCGGCATACCGCAGCGTCGCGATGCTGGCCGTCACCATGTACTCCACCTGATTGCGGAAGCTCCACGTGCCCTCGGCCCACGGGCTCGCGTACATCGACGTGGGCATCAGCGACTTGTAGTCTCTCGGCAGATCATTGAGCGTGGACGTGCGCGGAACGCCGCAGTTGCCGCCCTGCGTTTCGGTCCACCAGGCATTGATGTTCTGGTACATCGGCATGTAGTCGATGTATCCCGGATAGTACGCGTCGAATGTGGCGAGCATATGCACGCCGCCCGGTTGACCCTTGGCGTCCAGCTCGGCCGCGATGCGCATGCCAATGGCATTCACCTGCCGGCTCATGATCGGCGGCGCGTACAGTCCGATCGGATCGGCGAACGGCGGAATCCACATGCGTGTCGGAAACGGCGACGACTGGTGATGCGCGTAGATGATCTGCGGCTCCCATTCACGCCAGGTGCGCGCCACGACCCGCGACTCGATCACGTTCAACATGTAGCTGTCGCGATTGTTGTCGTGCCCGACGTACTTCTGGTACAACTCCATCGGCGGCTGTGTCGGCGATTTGCTGGCGAAGCGCGCGCGGCACGAGTTCACCACGATATCCTGTCCGTCGGGATTGATGGACGGCCACAGGAAGAAGATGACGTTGTCGAGGATCTCCTTCGTCTCCGGTTCGTTCATCTTCGACAGCAGCTCGTACGCGAGTTCCGGCGTGTGCTGCGAGCCGGCAATCTCTGACGCGTGGAGGCCGCCGCTGATGTCCACGAACGCGCGTCCTTCGCGCGCGAGCGCTCTCGCTTGTTCGTCGGTCAGTCCCTCGGGTCGAGCGAGCCGTTGATTGATCTCGCGGTATCGTTCGAGCTTCGCGAGGTTCTGCGGCGACGAAATGAGCACGGCGGTCCACGGATGACCAAAGCTTGTCTTGCCGACATCCAGCAGCTTCACGCGATTGGGCTGCGCTTTCGCCAGCGCGCGGAAGTACGCGATGGACTGGTCGTACAGGAAAAGCGTGCTGTCTTTGCCCGGTTGGAATCCAATCACCGATGCGGGCGTGGGGACTCCTCTCGCGGGACGCGGCGCCGTGGAGGTTTGCGCCGTAGCGCAGGAGGCGAGTGCCGTGAGCGCACTCGCGCGTGCCAGCAGGCGGAGACGGCGGCTGAAGCGTGACATCCGGGTTTCGTGAGTGGTGATTGCTGTACGGTAGGGGCTACGGCACACGCTTCAGTCGGTCCGCCATTCGGGTCTGCCAACCCGGTCCGGTCGCGCGCCACTTCGCAAGTAGATCGGCCGGCAGACGCAGAGAGATGAGCACGCGCGGATTCGGCGAAATCGGACGACCGCCCTTCTTGAACACCGCGCGACTCATCATCTCGTCGGTGAGCTCTGGCAGCTCGTCGTACTCGTGCGGTTGAATGACGTGCGCGTCCACGCGGGCCATGTCAGACATCACGCGGCGGCGCGAAGCGCTTTTTTTCGCGGGCATTGGCCTTCCTCATGCTGAAGATGTGGCGCACTCGATGGTTGCACCTTCGAAAACCAACACTGCGTTTGCAAAATCAAGACCGCGATCGCGCAGCGTTTGCAGCCGCTTGGCTGCGTCATAAGTGATTCTCACGGTTAATGTATATACATTAACCGCCACTGACAAGTCGCGGGCGCTTGATGCGTCACGACAATTCAGGGGCGGTGGGTCCAGTGGCTCGTGCCTGCACGCACGCAGCGTCGCCTGATCGTCGACTCAGTTCAATGCATGCGTGAATGAGCCACCGTTAGGTGGCCAAATGGTGCCGATCTGAGTCGACGCGGAAGCGGCGCCTTCCAACCTTCCGAAGCCCTAGCGAGTCTATCCCTTAAGCCCACTCCCCACCTCGCCCTCCTCCTCCGCTCCCATGCGCGCTCGCTCCTTCCGCCTGCAACTCGGCCTCGCGACAACGCTCGTCATCCTCATTGCGAACATCGCTACCGCGCAGGCGATCCCGGCACGGCTGTCCGCGGCCCAGGCACAGCAGGACATCGACGTCGCCCGCAAAGCGCTCGAGGAGGCGCA
>JBEBIR010000926.1:0-1551 GCA_040080315.1 Gemmatimonas sp. | reverse complement strand
CCCGGAAACCCGACAATTGTGACCGCATGAGAGTCCAGCGGAAGTGTTTCACCAGAGCCCACGAACCTGGCAGCCGCCTCGATCTTGATCCGATAATGGGCAATCTCATCTTTGCGGTCCGACATCCGCCGGCCGGTCTCGAGGAACGCCTCTGCGGCCGCGCGATAGTCCCGCAATCGGTCCAGCGCCTGTCCCCGCAGGCGCATGACGCGGGCGGCGAGCATCGCGCTGGCTCTGGGAGGTGATAGAGCCCCAGGACGCGCTGCATCAAGTGCGTCCAACGCACCTTTGGGGTCCTCCGACAGCAGCGCAAGCGACGCGCGTGCCACTGCAACGATCGCGCCGCCGAGTTTGCTCGCAGTGAGCGCGTCGGCATAAGCCCGCAGGTGTTCCGAAGCCTCGGCGTCTGCGAGAAGCAAAAGCAGGCGCTCCGCCGCTTGCTTGTTGTCGGGAAATAGCGCCAGCGTTCGCGCAGTCCACGCGGCCGCTTCCAGCCGACCGTGACGCACCTCCGCCATAGCGGAGGCAAGGAACAATGTGTCGACATTGCCGGTCACGAGGAAAAGCCGGCCCGCGATGTCGATTTGCGCGTCAAGGTCAGAGCTCAATTGCGCATTGAACATTGCAGTGTCGAGTTCATCAACGGGCTCGGCGGGCGTAGCGGCCGATTTCTCCGCCCGCTCGAACTCGAAGGCCTCTTCGAAGAAGTAGCTGGCGACGCTGCGCACGGCGCCGTAGCGTGACATCTCGACCAGATTGTCCCACTGCTCGTATCGCACAAGGCGCCTCTCGGCACGAAGCCGCAACGCACCTACTCGCACGATCTCATCATCAATCAGGTCGAGACTATCGAGATAGGGCAACCATCCCACATGGGCGCCCGAAAACGCCGAAATCAGTTGTCCAAGCAAGGCCCCGGCCGAGAGAGTAGCAAGCATGGATCAGGCGTCCTCGTAGCCGAAATGACGGACCCAAGGCCGAAGCGGATCCGCCGCCGGCGACTTGAAAACGAAGTCGTATTTCTTCCAGTTCGACTGGACGCCGATGGACAGTCCTTGCCGAACCTTCTGGTAGCTGGGGGTCTTGGCCCGCCTCCCAGTTGCTTTCGTCGCAAAGTCCTCGACGTCGTCGTCCCAGTCGAGACCGAGGAAGCGCAGTGTGCCGCTAGCCACGTTTTGAAAATCGGTGACCAGCTCGTGGTAGCGCACGTAGTGAACCCTGGGGTCATCGAGGGAGTGAACTGAAAACCACTGTTCCATGACGAAGGCGTAAAATCGCGAAGCCTCTTCGATCGTATGCAGGTTCGCCATCGCGGGATTGACGCCAAAGCGCTGCTTGAAACAACTGAGCACGACATCGAAAGGATGGCGGACCGCGAAAATGAACCGCATGTCTGGCATGAGCTTGGAGACGAAGGCCGCATCGCCCGAGCGAAGTGGCAGCTTGTCGACGCGGACCTTCGCATCCGGCCGCCGGGAAAACCGGTCGACATAGCTGTAATAGCGGTCCCTGGCAGCAACATACAACTCCACATCGGTTCCCGGCCTCGGC
>JBEBIR010000925.1:0-1557 GCA_040080315.1 Gemmatimonas sp. | reverse complement strand
GTACGCGGCTTCGCGCCCGTGGCCTTGGCCGTCAGGACCGCGGGGAACTTGCGGATATACTCGTTATACGTGCGCACGGCACCGTTGTAGTCGGTTCGCGACACCGCAATGCGATTCTCCGTGCCCGTCAACTCGTCCTGCAGTTTGAGAAATCCCGCATCGGACTTGAGCTGCGGATACGCTTCGATCACCACGCTCATCCGTCCCAACGCCGTGGTCAACGCCTGGTTGGCATTGGCCAGTTCGGCCGGATCCGATCCGCCGGTTTTCTGCAGCGCGCCCGTGAGACCCGCGCGGGCATTCGTGACGCCGATCAGCACGTCGCTCTCCTGCTGCGCGAATCCTTTGACGGTCGCCACAAGGTTGCCGATCAGGTCGGCGCGGCGCTGCAATTGGGCATCGATGTTCTGCTTGGCTTGCGCCGCCTGCTCGTCGTACGACTGAATCGAGTTGTACCCGCAGGCACCGAGGAGCAACGGCAAGGCCAGCGCGAGTCGCGCCGAGAGGGAACGCGCGCGCCGCGGCACACGCAAAGACTGCAGGGTCATCATCGTTTGTCCTCGCAAGGTTTCAGGAGTGAGACGTCGCCTCGGGCGAACCCGAGGGCGGCGCATAGCGATCCAGATACGTCACCAACACTTCTGCACCACCGACATACGCCGCCAGCACGCGCTCGATGTCGGCATCGGCAATTGTCTCACCGCGCCGCAGTCGTTCCACGCGTGTGAACGGCTCGGCGTCGAAGCCGCATCGTGCCGCGGCGCGGGCAATCACAGCGGCCGAATCTCCCGGCGGCGCTTCGCCGTGCAAACGCAGCACACTCCGGAAGATCACCAGCATCGCACTCAGGCTCGACTGCAGCAATTCACGCTGCCGCGCCGAGTCGGTCCCCGCCATCATCGTTGCGCGGCGAAGTCGAAGCAGTTTGCCCAGCGCCTCCTGTTCCACCTGTAGACGCAGGTGGGCGATATCGACGTGCAGACCGTCCAGTGGAAGGGTTCCGGCCAGCACGCGATGTCGTTCGAGGATATCCGCGTACTCCATGGGGAACACATCCGCCGACCCGAGCCACTCCCGCCGCGTCAACTCCAGCGGTGGCGGGTTACCCGCTTCCTGCCACGCTCGCGCCGTCTGGCCGAGCGATCGCAACGTGGCCATCTCGAGCGATTCGACAATCACCAGCACGTTCAGATCCGATCGGCCCGCAACCTGCGCGTCGCTCGCCGCCGATCCGTACAACACCACGCCCACCAACGACGCTCCGTGCGCTTGCTTGAGCTGCGCCACGAGGTCGTCCAGGTGCATCGTAGTTCGCTTCTTACCAGTCTGAGCCACCGCCACCTCCGCTGAAGCCACCACCGCCGCCAAAGCCACCGAATCCGCCTCCGCCCTGGCCGCCGCCTGCGCCTCCGGCGCTAATCTGCCCTGCAGAACTTTGTCTGGGGGCAGCAGTTGCCGGCAGGTTGTTTGCGCCCCTGCCGAGTGACTTGTACATCATCCTCGAGTCCTCTCGACCCATCGAAACGCCGTCCGCGTGCTCGACGGGCACCGCTACCG
>JBEBIR010000924.1:0-1558 GCA_040080315.1 Gemmatimonas sp. | reverse complement strand
GTGGTGGGCGGCGGCGACAGCGCCATTGAGTCGGCCGTGGGGTTGGCCAACCAGCCGAACACGGAAGTGCGCCTCAGCTATCGCGGGGATTCCTTCTCGCGTGCGAAGGCGCGCAATCAGGACAAGCTCAATCGCGCCATTGCCTCGGGTCTGGTGATCCCGATGCTGAACTCTGAAGTGCGGGAGATTCGCTCCGACGTGGTGGTGATGGAAGTCGACGGCGAGACCATGATCCTCCCCAACGATACGGTCATTGTGCGCATTGGCGGTGAGGCACCGTCGGCGTTTCTCGAGAAGCTTGGCGTGCGCATCGTGGAGAAGGACGTGCCGATGCCTCGCGAGGTCGTCAAGGTCGGATGAGCCATGAGTCACCTCGCGGGGACTTCGCGCGCTGCGGGCTGGCGCTGGCGCTGGCGGTCATGACGATGCTGCTGGTCATGGCGCTCCCGCGCAGCGCGTCCGGGCAGATATCGCCCGGCAAGCTGGCGCGCGCGCACGCGAGTCTCGAGGGATCCTCGCAGTGCGTGCAGTGCCACTCGTTGTCGCGCGCACCGATGGCGACCTCGTGTCTCAACTGCCACAAGGATGTGAAAGCGCTGATCGATCAGAAGCGTGGCTATCACGCGAGGCTGACGGCCACGCAGCGCCAGGAATGCTCGAGCTGCCACCCGGATCACGCCGGCGTGGACTTCGCGATGATCGCCTGGCCTGGCGCGGGCAAGGCGAAGTTCGATCACAAGGATGCGGGCTGGGCACTGGAGGGAAAGCACATCGAGGCGAAGTGCGAAGACTGTCACACGGCCAAGTATCGGAAGTCGCCCGTGGCCGCTCTTTCCAAGCGCAAGACCGGCACACCGTGGATGGGGTTCGAAGCGACCTGCAACAGCTGTCACGCCAGTGAAGACATTCACGAGGGTGCGCTGAAGGGTGGGTGCGACAAATGCCACGACGCGAAGAAGTGGGCACCGGCGCCGACGTTCGAACACGATGACGCGCGCTATGCCCTCGACGGCAAGCATGTCGATGTGAAGTGCGACAAGTGCCACGCCACGGCAAAGCTGCCGCTCAAACTGTCGGCCAAGGGTGAGAAGATTCCGCTCTATCGACCGGTTCCATACGCGAAGTGCAACGATTGCCACGCGGACCCGCACAAAGGACGTTTGCGCGAGTCGTGCAGTTCCTGTCATGAAACGAAGGGCTGGGACGCCATCGACAAGCGCGACTTCAATCATGACGCCACGCGCTATCCACTCAAAGGCAAGCACGATCGCGTGACCTGTGCGGCCTGTCATGGCAAGGGCAACGAGAAGCCCACGCCGGCGTACGGCACCTGCGCATCTTGCCACAACGACGTCCATCGGAACGAAGCGGGCCGAACACGTGACTGCGCCGTGTGCCATGCGGTGGCAGGCTTCACACCAGCCACCTATACGGTGGCGCAACACGCCACCACGGCGTACCCGCTTGAGGGAAAGCATACGTCTACCAAATGCGCTGCCTGCCACACGACCGTCCGTTCCGCCGCTGGTGCGACGGCCGGTTCGGTGTTGGGTGCGCC
>JBEBIR010000923.1:0-1561 GCA_040080315.1 Gemmatimonas sp. | reverse complement strand
ATGCGCCGGCGTGCCGGACTCGTGCAGCGCGCGCGCCAGCTCGAGCACGAAGCCGGACGCGGCCGCGGCCCGGAGTTCGCCAGTCGCGGTCATGGGGCCATGCACAGGCGCAGGGTCGGGCACGAGCTGGATGTTCACCCTGTCAGCGTATCGGACCCGCCGTCGCTTCGCAATCGGCCTTCCCAAACGGATGGCTGTGGGGATGGGCGCTTGGCACTAACTTGGGTCCATCCAGAAACTCCACGTTGGCGATGGTGGACCAACAGACGAGAGACGGAAGACGGACGACGCAAGACCAAGACCGTCGGCGTCGGCCGTCTCCAGTCCTCTGTCTCTCTACGAAAGACGGTCGACACGAGACCAAGACGAACAGCGTCTGAGTCTGCCGTCTCCAGTCCTGAGTCTCTCCTCTGTTGTTCCACCCTCGCAAAAAAGTGGCGTTTCAGGATCGACACTAACTTGTACCGCGTCGGCCGCGTGCTGACCCCTGTGCCCGAACCCTTTGTGAACATGATGCCGATGATCTTCCGTCCGTTCCTTCGCACACTCGTTGTGTTGAGCGTCACGATGCTGGCGGCGTGCAGCGAGTCGCTGTCTCCCGGTTCAGGCGTGGTCGGCACGCCCTCCGATCCGGCGACTGATACATTCGCCGCGGCACTGGCGGTCGATCTCAACGCCATGGTCAAGAAGAGTTCTGTGCTGTATGTGCAGGACCTTACCGTCGGCACGGGCGCCGAAGCGGTCGTCGGACGCACGCTGGGCATGATCTACACCGGCTGGTTGGCCAACGGCACCAAGTTCGATTCCAATGTTGGCAGTGCGAACTTCAGTTTCGTGTTGGGTGCGTCACAGGTGATCAGCGGGTGGGATCAGGGGATCGTGGGCATGAAAGTCGGCGGCAAGCGCCGCATCATCATGGGCTCAGTGCTTGGCTACGGTGCCAGTGGCAGTGGATCGATTCCGCCCAATGCGACACTGGTCTTCGACGTGGAACTGAAGACCCTGCAATAACTGAGTACTCAGTACTCAGTACTCAGTACTCAGTACTCAGTAAGTGCCTGGAACACCGTGCGTTGCAGAACACCGCGTAGCAACAAAACGGTGAAGGACTTCGCGACCATCGGCGCTACACTGGCTCCATGCTCGCCGCCGCTCAATCCGCCGCCGTACTCGGCATCGACGCCCTCGATATCACCATCGAGGTGCATGTAGCCAACGGGCTACCACAGTGGACGCTTGTCGGATTGGCCGCGACGGCGGTGAAGGAGAGTCGAGACCGCGTCGGGGCGGCTCTGGCCAACTCAGGATTCACCATTCCGCCTCGACGGATCACCGTGAATCTCCAGCCCGCCGACATGCCGAAAACGGGCACGGCGTTCGACCTGCCCATCGCCCTCGCCCTGCTGGCCGCCAGCGGGCAACTGCCGCCGGAAACGTTGCAGGGCGTGTGTGCGATTGGTGAACTGGGCCTTGATGGACAATTGCGCGCGGTGCGCGGGGTGCTTGCTGTGGCGCGACATGTGGCCGCGACCAGCAGCGCACTGCTCATCGTGCCGCCAGA
>JBEBIR010000162.1:0-7416 GCA_040080315.1 Gemmatimonas sp. | reverse complement strand
GACGCCGGCTGTGGCCAATTGGCCGTTACGGCGCGCGCGTAAGCACCGCCGCACAGCGCGACATCGCTTCAATTGCTTCGGTGTGTTTGTCGGCGTTCAATGCCGACAATGCGCCGCTGTCGCGCATGGCTCGCCAGATGTCTGCGCTCTTCTGATACCAGGCGTTGGCGTCTCGGCACCACAACACCCGTGATCGATCGCCGGACGCTTCCTCGCTCCGACGCGCATAGAGACGGCCGGCACCCGAGTAGATGACGGCAAGCGTCGCCCTCGACTTGAGCGTGCTCTGCGTTCTCACAACGGCCGCCTCCGCCAGCGGAATGGCCTGTCGGTACGACATCTCGGCGTTCACGTAGTCGCGCATCGCGACTTGTACAGCGCCGAGGCCGGCATGCAGAAACGCGAGGTCGTCGGCATGCCCGGGATCCGACGGCTCAATGACGCGGAGGGCGAGTTTGCTGGCAATGGCACCCCGGTACTCCGCAATCGCCTGGGAATACTCGTGCGCGTCGGCGAGCGCTTCCGCCAGCACGTCCTGCGTGAACGCGACGTCGCGTCGATGCTCGGTGCTTTGCGGGTCGGCGGCGCTCAACCGCTGGGTGATCGCCAGTGCCCGGCGATGACTCTCCACCGCCAATGGAGCCCGCCCGGCGGCGCGCAGATCCCGACCGAGATAGTTGAATGACACGCCGAGATTGCGTTGAAAGAGCGTGTTCTGTGTATCGGCGGCCACCAGCGTCTGCAGCATCGCGATGGTCTTGCGATCAGCAACGATGGCGTCCTCGAACCGCCCCGCGTCCAGCAGCGGTTGGCGCAGTCGCGCATAGCCGGACAGCAACTCATTCCGTCGCAACGCGTCGAAGGGTCGTTCCGCGACAATGCGCTCTAGCAGCGACACACCGCGTCGCACCTGCGCCGCGCCCGTCGTATCGTCCAGCGTCAGCGCGAGTGAGCCCAGATTCAGCAGCGTGCTGGCGAGTCCCGCGCGCACCTCCACGTCCTGCGGCTCGTTGACGAGAATCATCTCGCGAAGCGCGATCGCTTCGCGATAGCTCGCCAACGCACCGTCCGTATTGCCGACGTTGGCAATGCCAACGCCGCCTTGGCTATCCCCGAGTTCAAGCAGCAGCGTGGCGAGGGCGCGGCGATACTCCATGTTTGCCGGATATCTCGCCACGAGGCGTCGCTGGATGGCCAACGCGCGCTCGAAGTGCACGATCGCCGCCCGCAGGTCACCCGTGATGTTGAGCATACCGGCCACACCTTTGTAGCTGACCGCCAGTTCGCTCTGCAACGCGGGATTCATCGAGTCCGTGTGCGCCACGCGCTCGAGCAAGTCCACCGACGTGCGAAAGCTCTTCAGCGCGCCCTCGGTGTCACCGAGATTCGAGCCGTACGAATTGCCCTGCACGTCGCCGACCCGTTGATACGCGACGGCCAGTTCGCGTTGCAGCGCGGGATCACCCTGCGACTCTCGCGATAACCCGTCCAGTGACGCCAGACCTCGCTTCACCAGGAGCGCGCGCGCCGGCGTTGCGCCCGGCAGGTTGCCGATCGCATCGTGCACTTCAAATAGAAACGATGTCGCCAGTGTTCGTACTTCCGCGAATCGTCGCTCGGCACGCGCGCGTTCACGCCCGGCCACGCGCGCCTGCCACGTCGTGGCCACCAGACCGGCCACGAGCGATGCGAACAGCATGACCGACGCCGCCAGCTTCAGGCGATTGCGCCGCGCGAATTTGGTAGTGCGATAGGCCAGCGTGTCCCGCTGTGCCATGACCGGGTGGCCGGCCAGGTATCGTCCGATGTCTTCCGACAGGTGATCAACCGAGGTGTATCGTCGCCGCGGATCCTTTCGCATGGCCATCAACACGATCGTGTCGAGATCGCCACGCAAGCGCCGCCGCAATGCACTCGTGGCGGGATCGTTCACGGCTTCGCTCGGAGCCGGTGGTTCGGTCTCGCACACGGCGCGCGCAATGTCTTCCGGTCGACGTCCGCGCGATGAGAACGGCCGTTGTCCTGACAGGAGCTCGTACAGCAGAACGCCAAGGGAGTACACGTCCGTGGCGGTCGTGACGGGGTCGCCGCGAATCTGCTCGGGGCTCGCGTACTCCGGCGTCATGGCGTGCACTGTTTCCGGGACCACCGTGCCGGACTCGGCGTGCGCCGGACGCAGCAGCTTGGCAATCCCGAAGTCGAGCAGTTTCGGAACACCCGCCGCAGTGACGACAATGTTGCTGGCCTTGATGTCCCGGTGCACAATCAGATTCTGATGCGCGTGTTGCACCGCCGCACACACGGTCTGGAAGAGCGCGAGGCGCTCCGCCACGGGAAGGCCACGGGCCTCGCTGAAGTCGCGAATCGAGGTGCCGTCCACAAATTCCATCACGAAGTACGGCAGGCCGTCGTCAGTCGTACCCCCATCCAACAGTCTCGCAATATTGGGATGATCCAGCCCAGCGAGGATCTGACGTTCGTGACGGAAGCGCGCGAGAATGAGATCGGTGTCCATTCCGCGCTTCACGAGTTTGACAGCCACCTGATGCTGAAACTCCCCGTCGTCGCGAGCGGCGAGATACACGGTGCCCATGCCACCGCGCCCGATCTCTCGCAGCAGGCGATACGGACCGACCCGTCCGCCCGAAGGCAACGGGTCCGACGACGCGTCGATGGACAGTGTTGCCGCCGGCGTTTCCATGAAGTCGTCTGCGGCGTCATGCGACTGGAGCAATGACTCAACGCTATCGCGCAACGCATCGTCGTCGCGGGTTTCCTGTGCCACAAATTCCGCGCGTTCGCTCGCCGGCAGATCAAGCGCGGCCAGAAACACCGACTTCACGCGGTCCCATTGTTGCTGACGCATGCGTCTCGCTGGTGCTAGTCGTGCGTCAATTCGCGACGCAACCAGGCTTTCGCCATGCTCCATTCGCGCTTGACCGTGGCCGGCGAGATGTCGAGGACGTCTGCGGTCTCTTCAATGGTGAGACCGGCGAAGAATCGCAGCTCCACCACGCGCGCTTGTCGCGGATCGAGTTGGCCGAGCGTGGTGAGTGCCTCATCGAGCTCGACCAGATCAAGTTCGCGTCCGCCCGACCATGACACCGATTCGTTGAGCGTGACACGCGTGGCCAGACCACCGCGCTTGGCGGAATTTCGCGCCTCAGCGTGGTTCACGAGAATGCGACGCATCATCTGCGCGGCCACGCCGAAGAACTGTGAGCGGTCCACCCAGTTGACGTGTCGCTGCGCGCTTAACCGGAGGTAGGCCTCGTTGACGAGTGCCGTGGGCTGCAGCGTGTGGTCCGGACGTTCCAAATGCAGGAATCGACGAGCCAGGCTACGAAGCTCCTCATACACAACCGGGAGCAGCGCATCAAGCGTCGCCTTGTCGGCCACGCTTCCGCCAATCACGTACGAGGCCAGATCGTCTGGATCCGGAGCAGTCACGAGGTGGCTCCAGTGCCGTTCAGTGAGTCGATGAGCCGTTTGGACGCGCTTTCCTGCGATTCAATGTAGCCCCCTCTAGGCCTCGCCCGTCGGCGGGGATGCTCCATCCACATTTCTCTCCCCTCAGACACATCCGCGTGTACGACTCGCAATGGCCGTTGGCGTCACGGCGGACCGCATCGCCGGCGGGGTGGCTCACACCTGTGTCACGCACGCGATACGTGGCGGCACTCGCTATCGCGCTGTCCGTAACGTCGGCGGAGACCCAGTCGCAGGCGGTGGTCAATACCGGCTCGACGATTTCGGTCTCGCTCATCACCGTCGGTCCTGGACCAGACCCAACCAGCTGGTTGGGCCACAGTGCGCTGCGCATTGACACGGGCAACGACAGTGCGCTCCTCTACAGCTTCGGCGTTGTCCCCTACTCGTACAAGGCCATCGTCGGCGCGCTGTCCGGGCGCATGCTCACGACCTCTGGAGTGAAGAACGCTCAGCGCGAGCTGGCGCGACTGGCGCGAGCAGGTCGCATCGTCCGCGTGCAGGAGCTCGACCTCGCTCCCGGCGAGAAGCGCCGCCTCGCGGATCTACTCGAATCGCAGGTCGGACCAACGCGCCCTTCCTACTACTACGATCTGCTGCAGGACAATTGTTCAACGCGCATCCGCGATCTGCTCAATGAAGCGACGGACGGCCGGTTGCGTGTCGCGCTCACGGCAACGCCCGCCCCGCGCTCACTTCGCGAAGCGGGGATTCTGAATCTCGGCACGCATATAGTGACGGCGGTGATTGCCGACTTTTTCGTCGGCGCAGCAGCGGACCGCACGGTCTCGGCGTGGGAGTTGGCGGCAAATCCCGTTGAACTCGCTGAAGCGATGCAGTCCGTCGCCGTACAAGACGACAGTGGTCGTGCTCGTCCGCTCGTGACGACGCCAACGTCGCGGCAAGCGATGACTCGTCAATCGGTTCTGGTACGCACGTCGCGTTGGGTCGATCGGTCATGGCTGCTGTTTGCTTCGCTGCTCGTCAGCGGCGTGGCCCTTGTGAGCCTGATCATGCTGCCTAGACAAGCGCGAGCGACGCATGTCATCGGCGGCGCGTGCAGCGCATTCCTCGGCCTCGTGCTCGGGGTGCCAGGCACGGTGCTCTTCCTGGCAAGCCTCAGCGATAGCCACTCCACGATGGCACACAATGCCAACCTGCTGCTCGCCAACCCGTTGACCCTTCTTGCCATCCCGTTTGGAATCGCCTGCTGCCAGGGACGCGTGCGGAGCGCCGAACGATTGGCGTTGCTGTGGCCCTTGCTCACCCTCATTGCGTTGGTTGGCCTCGTCACCAACGCCTGGCCGACGGTCGATCACGGCGGCTCGCAAGCGGTCGTTGCTGTCCTCCCGATTCTGCTCGGCACCGCGCTTGCTTCTGGCATCGGAGCGTCGGCACCGCGGCGCCGTACCTGCGGCATCACACTCGCGACTCACCGTTCATCCTTCCTGGAGCCATCGTCATGAAACCTTCCCGCCGCTCGTATGCGCTCGCCGTCGCGCGGGTCGTCCTGACTATCTGTGTACTTGGCGCATTCGAGGACTGCAAGGACGATCCGATCGATCTCTCCGGTGGCCTCGACGTTACGCCTGTGATGAAAGATGACATTGAGAACGCACAACTCACCTTTAGTCCACCGGGTCCGTTTTCGCTCGGCGAGGGACAAGAGATAGAGGTCATCGTTGAGGCGCGCAACCACCGCACCGGTGAACTCAGACCCGCGCTCGAGACGCTCACGCGTTTGGAGGGTACTGGCAATCGGATCATCGAGGTGGTGAATACTGGCGGCACCGATGGTGTGTCAGATGGCAGGAAGACCTACCGAGTGGTTGGAGTGTCTCGTGGAACTGCGCAACTTCAGGCGTCGATCGACCCAACCATCTGGCGCATGCCGAAGTCCGGTCCGCTTGCCGAGTCTCAGATCGACGTCGTCGGCTCGGTCACGCAGCTCTCGGTGAATCCCATCGGGCCGCTAAACGTCGCGGTTGGCAGCACGTTCACGATTGTCGCCCGAGCCCTCGATGCGAATGGCACTCAGGTGCCAGCCGCCGAGGAGCTCATCGACTCGAACCTGCCATCGTTTTTTCTCTCCACCGAGACGATCACGCGCCTTCCGTTGGACGGGGCGGTCACGTATGTGTATCGCGTCACTCAGGCGGGCTCCGGGACGATCAAGTTCAGCTACCGCGCGTCCACCGGCGTGCAGGTGCGCACAGTTCAGATTACTGCGGGACCGCTGCCGACACAGCTTCGCATCGTGACCAATCCGCTGGACCTTCCCAGCGACCCTGCGAAGGAGACCATCCCGCTGGCATTCGGCACGACACGTCAATACGAAGTGCGCGACCAGAGCAACGTTGCGTTGACCACTTACACGTTCAATTGGATCAGCACGACGCCGTCGGTCGCGGTCGTCGACGCGAACGGATTGGTCGGCTGCATCGCCGGTGGGCAATCCCGCGTGGGCGTTGAGTTGCCCAATTCGCAGCTCAGCGCGTTCGCTGATCTGCAGTGTACTCGAGTGCTCTCGGTGATCATGACGCCGAGCACGCCGGTTGGCAGTGCGGCGACCGATATGCTGGTGGCGCAGCAGATTCAGGCCAGTGCGATCGTGTCCTACCTCAATGGAGCGCCGGTCACACCCGCGGCCACGATCACCTGGAAGAGCGACAATCCAACCGTCGCCGACGTGAGTCCGTCGGGACGCATTACGGCGTTCGCCGCCGGGCAGGCGGTCATTCGAGCTGCTGCGGAAGGCGTATTCGCCGCCGCTCCTTTGAGTGTTCGCGTGATCACGCCCGCGCCGCGCGCCGACTCTATCGCCTTCAGCCCAAGCGGAACGGACGCGGTGCGCACCGTTGGAGATCAGTTTGGGTTTGCCGGCGTGATGTACGATCAGTTCCGAAACCCGTTCTTTGGCGCCACGGTCACGTGGAGAATTGCCGACCCCACCATTGCGCGGGTCGTGTCGAGCACGTCGTCGGGGGATTTTCATAGAGTCACCGTCGAGGCGCTTAGCGCTGGCACGACCACGATCGTGCCTGAAAGCCCGGGGGTGACCAAGACCTCACCCGCACTCACGATTACCGTGGGCACCGCGGCTCCTATCAGCAACGTGTTTCGCATCGAACTCGAGCCCAAGGATGCGTCGATCACGTCCCCGTCGTCGCAACAATACCGGGTGATGTTCTACAATGCTGCGGGGAATCAGATCACCGTAGAATCCGGAGGGTCCCTGGAGTTCACATCCTCGAATCCCGCGGTGGCGACGTTCAACTCTCTTCCGGGGCTCGCCTCGGGCGCGGCGGCTGGTGTTTCCACGATCAGCGCGCGGTATCTGCGCAACGGCACGTTCGTGCGACAAGATGCCTCACCGCTGACGGTATACGCGGCGGGGACTGCAGGGCACTACGGTTCGATCACGCTGTCCACGGACAGCCTCAACAAGCGCACCATGCGGGCCGGCGGAGTGCTGCTGCTCCAACTCATTGTCCGCAACCCGACGGGCACCCAAGTCACCAGCGGCATTACGCCCGCGCCCACGGTCACCTCGTCCAATCCCGGTGTCATCTCGTTGGCGCCAGCCGCAATCGGTGGGGGCTACTTCCACACGATGACCGCCGCGGCCAACGCGCCGGTCGGCACGAAGGTGACCTTCCGCTACGACGTCATGGGTGCTGGCGGAACCATTACCATGACCATTGTGCCCTGATCGCGCGGTTCGTGCTGGGCAGGAAACAACAGACGGGAGACGAAAGACGGCAGACCTGAGACGAAGACCAGCAGTGTCTGAGTCTCCCGTCTTCCGTCTTCCGTCTCCCGTCTGTTGTTCCCCAGCGGTACGGTCGGCTCATTCACCCCGTTCAGGACAACATCGAGCTCAACTACGGAGCGGGCCGTCGGTACAACCCCACCAGCACCGCCTTG
>JBEBIR010000161.1:0-7421 GCA_040080315.1 Gemmatimonas sp. | reverse complement strand
ATTGAACCGGCTGGTGAGCGTCACGTTGGTCTGCACTTCTGCCGCTGACAGACGCCCGTCGGCCGGGAAGGCCGACGCACGGCGCACGGAATCATCGCCGATGCCGTTGAAACGGGCGTTCACCCGATTGGTGGTATACCCGTTGAGGGCAAACGTCTGACCGGACAACGAGTGGGTGGTGTACGCCTGTGCAAACCAGTTGTTGTTCGTGAAGCGCACCTGCGTGTTGCGATACTGCCAACCCTTCAGCTGGTTTCGGCCGGCGCTGGTGACGCCGATGCCATTGCTCTTGCTGGCGCCCGCCTGCACCTCAAGCCGCCCACCATTGTCGAAGTAGTACACCAGCGCGCCGCTGCCGCGACGATAGCTCGTCGACCAGTCCGGACTGTTCTCCGGAACCGGTGTCGTGCCCGCACCGTACACGTTGACATTCTGCCAGTCCTGTGCGGTCAACACTTCGCCAGTAACCTTGTATCCCAGCTTGCCGCGCACACCGGCATACCGAAGCTGGGCGTCGTTATAGCTCACGCGTCCCGGCTGCTTATCGATATAGTTGCCCGGGCTGCCACCATTCGTGCCGAACGTCAGCTCGCCCGTGAATCCGGGATACTGCTTCGGATCCTTCGACAGCAGCGTCACCACACCATTCGACGCGTCGGGGCCATACAGCGCCGCACCGGGACCGATCAGGACCTCTACGCCCGCGATGTCGACCTTGGGAATGGTCGTGAACGGTCCAACCGGCAGTCCGTTCTCGGGCAACACCGCTACGCGGTTGTCTTCCATCTGCAGCATGCGGTTGTTGAACGCGCTGTTGAATCCCCGCGCGTTGATGCCCGCCGCCGCAATACCGGTCTGGAAGAAATCGACGCCTTTCACGTCCTTGAGCGCCGCGGTAAACGAATTGCCAGCGACGTACTTGAACGCCTCGGCGTCGATACGCGTCACCGTCGCGGGCGCCTCCGTGATCTTCTCGACGCGTCGGGATGCCGACACCACATAGCCGCCGAGTTGCAGCGCGGTGGCCTGCAAGGTGATATCCAATTGCGCATCGGTGCTGGCCGCGATCGCCACGTTCTCGAATGTCCGCGCCTTGGCCCCGATGCGCTGCACGCGCACCGAGTAGCTGCCCGCGGGAATTCCCACGACGCGATAGCGTCCGTCCATTCCGGACGTGGCACCGAATCGAGTGCCGACCAACGTGACCTGCGCACCGGGCAGCGGGACCTTGGCGCTATCCGTCACCAGACCGGAGAGCCCGCCCGTTTGCGCCATGGCCGCGAGCGGTAGTGCCATGACCGACACCACGCCGCACAGCGCGATGATGGCGCGACCGAACCGTGTGCGCTGTCGGCCCACGCCGACCGCCGCAGTGACGGTGTGCCGAACTAAGACTGACATGCGAAATCCTCCTGGAGGGAAACAACGGGAGCCTGCGACAATCTGTGGCCTGCCTGGAAATTCTGCAGCATCGGATTTCCGACGCTGGCATCGCGCCGGACGGGAACAGCAACCGGTATCAGCATCAGATCCCCTGAGGAACAAGGATCAACGCCTCACCGTCCAACACGAGCTTGTCGTCCTGATTCCGGCACGTCGTCGCAAGACGCACGTGGCGTTTGTCAGGGATCAGCTCGATGATCTCCACACGAGTCGTGATCGCATCCGCGATCCGAACCGGGCGAAGAAAACGCAGCGACTGTGACAGGTAGATCGCACCCGGTCCGGGCAACTGCATGGCCATTGTCGCGGACACAAATCCCGCGGTCAACATGCCGTGCGCGATGCGTCCGCCAAACCGCGAGGCGGAGGCGAGGTGTTCGTCCAGATGCACCGGATTCCCGTCGCCGGTAATGGCGGCAAACAGCACGATGTCGCTGTCCGACACCGTGCGTGTCATGTGCGCCGACTGGCCGACGGACAAGGCGAGGAATCGGTCGATAGTGGCTGGCGCACTCACCATCAGGCCTCCATCACGGCGCGAACATCGGCGGACAGCGTGGACGCCGCGGTCGCGCGCGTCAGCCACGACATCGCCACGAAGACCAGCAGCGATAGCACCAGGGCGATGGCCGTCGCGGTGACACCCGACGGGAACGTGAACACCTTGTAGAACGCCATCGTTTCGAGCGCGAGCGTCGCCACGAGTCCTGTGCTGATCGACGCGATCGCGCCGGCTCGTGTGGCACCCTTCCAGTTGAGCCCGAGCGCCAGTGACGGAACCAGCGTCGAGGCAAACAGGCCCCATCCGAACACGCCCAGCAACGCCACCAGGGTTCCCGCCGCCTGCGCCACGACAGCCGCGCCGATGGTGATCAGCACCGTCCAGATGCGTCCCCAGCGGAGTTCATTGTTCACGCGCATGCCGAGCGCCACGGGGATGTCATGCGTCAGCGCCGCCGATCCAATGCTCATGAACGAGTTGACGGTGCTCATGATAGCGGCCGCGACCGCCGAGAACACCAGCGCCGCCAGCGGCAGTGGCGTGAACTGCAGCAGGAACGTGGGGGTGGCGTCATCGGGCGATGCGAGCGGCGCGGCGCGGCCGGACAGCACCAACGCCTTCATGGCGAGTCCCACTCCGACGAACAGCAGGAGCGTCAACGACAGCGCGAACGTCATCAACAACGGATACCACTTGAGACGGCGTGGGTCCTTGAGCATGAAAAACTTGTGCGCCACGTGCGGCTGTCCCAATGAACCGAGACCGAACACAAAGAAGAAGGACAGCGCCGCCAACGGCGTCAGCTTTCCCCACGGCGAGAGCAGGGTCGGATCATGCGTCAGGAGGGTGTGCGAGATGCCACTCATGCCGCCGCCCGACTGCAACGCGAACGCGAACACCAGTGTCGACGCGACCGCCATCAACAGTCCCTGAAAGACATCATTGTAGATGCCGGCCAGGATGCCACCGGACACGGAGTACGCGAGCACGATGGCCGTGCCCAGCCAGATGCCGGGGGCGCGCCCGATGCCGAAGATCGCGTCGATCACGAGGCCAAGTGCCAGCAGATTCGTGGCCATGTAGCCGATCACCGCGATCACGATCGCCACCGCCGCGAGACCCTGTGCGGTGGGTGATTGAAAACGCGCACCGATCGCGTCCGGGATGGTGATCATCTCTCGCACTTCTGCCAGCAAACGCAAGCGCTTCGCCATCACCCAGGCGCCCATGGAGTTTGTCAGCGCGGACGGCAGGATGATGAACACCGCACCCAGTCCGATCGAGTACACCAGGCCAGGTCCGCCGATGAACGCGAAGCCCGAGAGCGTCGCTGCCATCGACGCGATCGCGAGGGTGACGAGGCCCAGCCCCTGCCCCGCTACGAAAAAATCCGAGGCCGTCTTGGTGCGACGTGTCGCCCAGATCCCGATAATCGCCACCACCACGAAGTACGCGATGGCGACGCCACCGATCACCGGCTGCGCCATGGTCGGCAACGACGCGCTCTGCAACAGCGGCAGCAGGCTATGCATCGGTCGATGTCCCCGAGGTTCGCGCGGCACGCACGCGGGCAAGGTCATCGTTGGAGAGCGTGAACGCGTCAAACGTGAGCGCGTACGCGATGGGGAGCACGAACAGTGGCAGCACTCCCACCCCATACAGGACCACCGCCGCCCGGCGCGGCAGTCCAAGCCAGAGTGCTGCGTCCGGTGCATCGGCCGGCAAGGCAAGCGCCAGCAGAAAGCCGCCGGTGACGAGCACATACACCAAGGCAATTGGCCACCCCAGTGCGCCGAGACGTCGACCGTCGCGCACCGCGCCCAGAATCATCATGGCCACCAGGCACAGTGGCAGCGCGATACTCATGAGCCATGGTCCGAGGGCGGCGACGCTCGGTGGCGCAAATGCACTGGCGTAGGCGAGTGCAATGCCCACCGCACCGAGCACGAACGCACTAAATGCCGTGCGGCGCACACCAGACAACCGGTGAATCGTCATGCGTTCGGCGCTCCATACAGGGCTTCGATGGTGTCGGCGTACCGCGTGTCGATCACGCGGCGCACGAGTTTGTGCGTCGGCGTCAGCTCTCCACCTTCGATCGTAAAGTCATCGGCGGTGACGGCAAATCGCTGTATCTGGTCGGTGCGCGCAAGATCGGCATTGACGCGATTGACCGCCTCGTCCAGCAGTGCCTGCACGCGAGGATGCTCAATCAGCGACGGCCACGGCGCGACCACTCCCTCGGCGCGAGCCCACGCCTCAATCACCGAACGGCGCACCGACAGCAGTGCGGTGAGATACTTGCGACCCTCGCCCTGACACACAGCGTGTGCGACAAACGGTGAAGACACCAGCGCCGCTTCGATCGGCAGCGGAGCAATCTTCCGTCCAGTGGACAGCGCGATCAGCTCCTTCACGCGACCAGTGATTCGCAGCATTCCGTCGGCGTCGAGCGCGCCGCGATCGCCGGTCCGCAGCCACGCACCGTCTGCCGTGAAGGCGTTGCGGGTCGCGGCGGCATCTCGCCAGTAGCCGCTGAAGGTGAGCGCGCTGCTCGCGACCAGCAGCTCACCATCATCCGCCACGCGAATCGTCGTTCCCGGCATCGGTGCACCAACCGCGTCGAAGCGGAACTGGGTCGGACGATTCATCGCCACACAGAGATGCTCGGTCTGTCCGTATGCACCGAGAATCAGCAACCCGAGGTCCGCGAGGCCCTGCGCGATCTCGGTGGGCAACGTTGCGCCCCCGGACGTCGCCAGACGGCACCGTGGACCGATCCGATCGGCGATGGCTTCGCGGGGATTGCGGCCTTCCTGTCGCGCGACCTCGGCGGCCTCATACAGCCGCTCGAAGATGCGCGGCAAGCCGCCGAGGATCGTCGGCTCGAATTCACGAGCGACGGCAAACAGATCGGCCGGATCCTCGATCAGCGCGGTCGCCATGCCCGAAACGATGCGCGTGCACTGCCCGAAAACGCGCTCGGCCGCGTGAGAGAACGGCAGGAAGGATACCGCCCGATCGTCGCTGCTGAGCGCCAGCACCTGCTCAAGCGATGCGGCCGATGCGGAGAGATACCGATGCGAAATGCACGCGCCTTTCGGCGCTCCGGTGGAGCCGGAGGTGTATATGAGCGCCGCCAGATCCTCCAGCGTCACTGCGGCAATGCGCGCCTCCAACTCGGCGCGCACCGATGCATGCGCGGTGAACGTCTCCGCGCCCTCGCGCAGCCAGTCGGTCCACCATGCATCACCGGCGATCGCTCCATCTTGAGAAGGGGCGGCGTCGGATTGGTCGGTGATGATCGGAAACGACCGACCGATCGAGCGACGCGCGGCTCGCATCGTCTGTCCATGCGCCGCACCGCCCACCAGCGCCAATGTCGCACCGCTGTCGTTCAGCAGGGACTCGACTTGCGCCTGGGTACTGGTGGGATACACACCGACACCAATGGCACCCACCATGTGAATGGCGAGATCGCTGATCGGCCACAGCGCGCAGTTGCCAGCGAGGACAGCCACGCGGTCCCCATGCGCAATGCCCGCCTGCAGGAGTTGCACGGCGATCGCGCGAGACGCGGACGCCCACGCGCCCCACGTCATCTCGATACGCGCGCCACCGCCGGCCGGATACGCGGCAAACGCCAGCGCCTCCGGCGCGAGCGCAGCGCGCACCAGAAATTGTCGGACGAGCGGCACCAGTGACGAGTCCGAAAACGCGTGCACCCCCGTCTCCCCAACCGCGGCGGTCATGGTCATTGGCGCGACCCGACGACAGACGATGACGCCGTGCCTCGCCAGCGCATGGCGAGCGAACCCATCGCCAGTCCGGCGCCTGATCCGGTCAGCACCAACAACTGCCCATCGCGCACGCGACCGGCGCGTACTGCGTCGTCGAGCGCCATCGGTAGGCAGGCCGATCCAGTGTATCCCCACTTGTGCATGATCGTGTGCGCGCGCTCCATCGGCAGATCGAGCGTCTTCATCACCTGCTCGATCGTCGAGCGATTCACTTGCGTCCACAACCAACAGTCAACGTCCTCCGGACGCGCGTGTGCCCGCGTAAGCACCGAACGCACAATGCGCGGCCAGCCTTCCTCGTTGAGCGACGCCGGATACTTCTCGACAAAGCGCAGGCGATTCTGCACGCCGGCCGCGAGCACATCGGCCGTGATCGGGGTGCGCGTGCCGCCCGCGAAGATTCCCATGCCGTGGCAATAGCGACCATCGGCGAACAGCTCCGAGGCGAGAATTCCCGGTGTCTCGCTGGCCTCGACGACCGCCGCACCCGCGCCGTCGGCGAAGATCGTCACCGTCTTCTTGTCCATCGGATCGAGATACTTCGACATCGCGTACGCGCCAACAACCAGCACACGCTGGTACCGCGAGTCGGCGCGGAGATACTTCCACGCGACGTCCAATGCCGTGACGAAGCCGGCGCAGCCCGCGTTCAGGTCGAACGTGCCGGCGTTCGTCGTGCCCAGTCGGCCGTGCAAGACTGACGACGTGGCCGGCGACACAAACTCCGGCGTGTCGGTGGCCACGATGAGGAGATCGATCGCGTCCGCCGTGATGCCGGCCGCGTCGAGCGCCCGTCGGGCCGCATGTTCCGCGAGGTCGGCGGTCGATTCGTCATCGGCGCACCATCGGCGTTCGTGAATCCCCAGCGTCCCGGTCACGAACGGGGCGATGTCTTCGCCCAATCGCGCCGACAGTTCCGCGTTGGTGACGACGCGCGCCGGTACATAGCTGCCGGTGCCCGTGATGATCGCCTCGCGGCGTGTCGGGTCGACGGTCATGCCAATGGACTCGCGACCGCATGTGGCGGAATGGGGCCTGACGAGCCACGCGGCACCAATCGGACCGGCAGCATGCGCGCGGCGTTCAATCGATGCGCCGATTGCTCGACCAACTGCACGAGCAGTCGTGCGGCGCGCGCACCCAGTTCGCGCGCGGGCACGGACACCGTGGTGAGTTCCGGCGTGACGTAGCGGGCAAACTCAATGTCATCGCATCCCACCAGGGAGCAGTCGTCGGGAAGACGAAGGCCATCGCGCAGGCACTGCTTGATGGCGCCGATCGCCATCAGATCGTTGGCGAAGAACACGCCAGTCGGTCGGACGTTCAGACGCAGGAGTTCCCGCATGGCGTCGCGCCCGCCGGGCATCGTGGCCGGCGCGCGACGCCACTGAACTCCAGGACCTGGCTGCGGGCAACCGACAAGCCCGCGAGCGGCTTCAGCGCCAGCGACTCCACCAGCGGGATGGCGACGACGGACACCTGGCCGTTGGTGGTGTCCACCGAAACCTTGTACCAACCGACGAAGGAGTTGGCGGGCTGGTAGCTCAGGCGTGCGCCCTGGAACTGGATGACCTGCGGTGCCCCCGGCGCGGCGTTTACCGGCACGTTGGTCTGGAGGTTGCCACCACTCTCACCGGCCACGAACACACCCGACACACCGGCACCGGCGAGAAATT
>JBEBIR010000160.1:0-7421 GCA_040080315.1 Gemmatimonas sp. | reverse complement strand
ACCTGATTGTCCGTTCCGCGCAGGCCCGCAAGTGGATGCGACAACGGCACCGCCTGCAACCCCACCACGACCCGTCGCGGTGTGGCGCGCAGCACATAGCGCAAGACGCAGCCTTTGCGCGACGCTGCCGCATGACGTTCCGCCCATGATGCGTCCTGCTGTTGAAGACGCGCCAGAAATGTGGCTCGTGACAACGACCGGAGCGCCACAGGTACCAGTGACTCGACCTGCACGTCACGCAGTTCGCCCTGATATCCCATCATCCGCGCCAGAATCAGCGCCTTCCGGGCGACGTCCATACCAGACAAGTCATCCCGCGGGTCGGGCTCTGTGAAACCGCGCGCCATTGCATCCAGCAGCGCGACGCTAAACGGCCTGCCCTGGCCGATCTCCGTCAGCAGAAATCCGAGTGTTCCAGAGGTGCAGCCTTCAATGCGCAACACCGTGTCGCCGGTTTGAACCAGCTTCGTGTACGAGTCCATCACCGGCAACCCGGCGCCAACCGTTGTTTCGTACAACACGCGCCGACGATGCTGGCGCGCCAACGCGTGAAGGGCCGTGACGTCATGCAACGGCGCTGACAAGGGCCGCTTGTTGGCCAGCACGATATCCATCCCGGCGGCAATCGCCGTCCGCAATGTGGGCATCGTGTCATCGGCCGTCAGGTCGATCAGCACGGGTCGTGCGAGCGCGTGTTGCGCAATCCACCTGATCGCGTCCGACGCGGTCGCCGCTCGCGCACCGGGCTGTGACGCCAACGACTGACCCAACGCCTTGGCGTCAGCGTACGCGGTCAATTGACGGGACGATAGTCCATCCGGCGCGAACACGAACCCGCTCCGATCGATCAGGGCCACCGCCCTCGGACGCGCATGGGCACCGCCGTGCACTCGCGCCTTGGGCAGCATCCGCATGAACTCGCGACCGATCTGTCCGACGCCCATCAGTACCACGTCCAGTCGCGGCTCGCCGCCGACACGCCCTCCATTGATCTTGTCCAACTGAAACGCATCGTGCACGGCGCCAGCCGCATTGGTCGCATCCTGGTCGTCAATCACGACAGAGATGTTGAGCTCCGACGATCCCTGAGCGATGGCCACCACATTCACTGTGGCATCAGCGAGCGCGCGAAACAGTCGCGCCGCAATGCCCGGTGTTCCGGCCATGCCGAGTCCCACGACGGCCAGCATCGCGACGTTCGGCCGCACATCAATCCCCTCGAGTTCCCGGCGCGTGAGTTCGAGAGCAAACGCCCGCTCGATCGCCTTGTGCGCGTCGTTGGCACGCTCCGCCGGCACGCACACACAGATGGAATGCTCCGACGACGCCTGGGAGATCAGCGACACGGAAACGCCCGCATGCTGCAGCGATGTAAAGGTGCGCGCGGCAATTCCCGGAACACCAAGCATGCCGTTGCCCGCGACCGTGATCAGTGACTGATCCCGAATCAGGGAAAGCGCCTTGACCGGATATCGGCGCAGCGTGCGGCGGGTCGAGATCTCCGTGCCGGCTGCAGACGGATCGGCAAACGGACGCACGAACACCGGCACGCGTCGACGCGCGAGGGGAATCAGCGCTCGCGGATGCAGCACCTTGGCGCCGTAGTAAGCCAACTCGGCGGCTTCGCGGATGTTGAGCTGCGGCAGTATCCGCGCGGTCGGCACCAGGCGCGGATCGGTGGTCATCAGTCCGGGCACGTCCTTCCACAGCGTGATACGCTGGGCTCGGAGCGCGCGCCCGAGCACTGTGGCCGTGAGATCGCTGCCGCCACGTCCCAACGTGACGACGGCCCCGTCGGGGGCCGCGCCAACAAAGCCCGGCACGACCGGGATTTGGCGGCGTCGCAGCATGGCGCGCAATCGATTGCGAACAGTCCGATCGGTGGCCGCCAGGTCGGGAAACGCGCCGCCAAATACGCCATCGGTCTGAATGAGGTCGGTCGCCTCCACGTACTCGGCGGATACGCCGTGCGATTGCAGTCCGGCGACCAAAAGGCGCGCCGACATTTGCTCCCCGCGCGACACGATGAAGTCGCGGGTCCGCAGCGTCAGCTCGCGCAAGCTCGCCACGCCGTGAAGAATGGTGCGCAGTTCGGCGAAGTCGGCAGCGACCAATTGCACCGTCGAGCGGCGCGCCCGCAGCGTACGCACAATGTGGCTGGCAATGTCCCGATGCCGACGATGGAGGGCCGCCAGATCATCGTCGATGGCACGCGGGTCGCCTCGTCGCGCCGTCTCGGCGAGGGTGAGGAGCGCATCCGTCACCCCGGCGAGTGCCGACGCCACGACCACCAGCCGCGTGCTGCGTGGCGCGCGGAGAATGTCGATGGCGTGGTGCATGGCGTCGGCGTCGGCGAGCGATGCGCCACCGAACTTGTAGACCTCTATGGACGGCGTGCGGGCAGACGTGGACATTCGTGGGTCGATGGTGAGGGCACCTCGCGCGTGCGCTGGATACCCGCAGTTCAGTTGTGCCTTCCGGGCGTCCAAAACCGTCAGACGCGGGGTCATGATTTTTCGGCGCGGTCTCCCTGCACCGACCTGTCCACAGCCCCCTGTACAAGCATACCTTATGTTCGCCCGTTCGGTGGCACTCAACCCGGGTCGCCACGCTCCCTGATCGCACATCATGACCGCTCCTGTTTCCGCGAAACCGACGCACTCGCCAACGCCCACGTCCGTCAGCGCATTCCAAACGCTGCCGCCGCGCATCGCCGGTCTCACCCAGCTGGCCAGGAACCTCGCCTGGAGTTGGAATCGAGACGCCCGCGCGCTGTTTCGCGAGGTCGATGAGGCGCTCTGGAATCGCCTGCGGCACAACCCCATCGTGCTGCTGCAGGAAGTGGCGCCCGAGCGACTCGCCGTTCTGGCGACCGATGCCGGATTCTGCGCGCGATACGATCGACTGATCGCCTGGCTGAAGACCGAAACATCCGACGAGCACACCTGGTACGCCCGCACGTTTCCGGAACTACGTGGTCAGCAGGTCGCATACTTCTGCGCTGAATTCGGCGTGCACAACTCCGTACCGATCTACTCGGGCGGCCTTGGTGTTCTTGCCGGTGACCATCTCAAGACCGCATCCGATCTGGGCGTACCGATTGTCGCCGTGGGCATTCTTTATCGTCACGGGTATTTCGACCAACGCATCCGCACCGACGGGTGGCAGGAGAATTCTGCGGATTCGATTTCGTTCGATCAGGTGCCGATCGTGCCGCTCCCTGGTCAAGGCGGTGCGCGTCATCTGGTGACCGTCAATACCTTCGGTCGCGATGTGCATATCCGCGTCTGGCGCATGCAGGTCGGACGCGTGCCGGTGTATCTGCTCGACTCTGACCTCGAGGAGAATCATCCGGACGATCGTCCACTGCTGTCGAGTCTCTACTCGGGTGGGCCGGCACTGCGACTGCGTCAGGAGTGGCTGCTTGGCGTGGGCGGCGTGCGTGCGCTGCGCGCGCTCGGTGTGGCACCGGCGGCGTGGCATGCGAATGAGGGTCATGCGGCGTTCATGATGGTTGAACGCGTGCGCGAGCTCTGCGAGAGTGGTCTCTCGTATGCGGATGCCGTCAGCCAAGTGCGGTCGTGCAGCGTGTTCACCACACACACCCCGGTGCCGGCCGGGCACGACCAGTTTGCGGTCAGCGATGTGCGCGAGTGCGCCGGCGGCGCGAGCAACGGGATGTGGAAGGCCATGGGGATCGACGACAATGCGTTCTTGCGCATTGGCTATCACCCGGAGGCGGGCGCGGGAATGTTTCACATGACCGCCGCCTCGATTCGCCTGTCACGACGCGTCAATGCCGTTGCCCGTCGCCACGGGGTCGTGTCGCGCGAACTGTGCAAGCCGCTGTGGCCCGGACGATCGGCCGAGAGTCTCCCGGTCGGTCATGTCACCAACGGCGTGCACCTCGCGACGTGGATGGCCAATCCGATCATGCAGCTGCTCGACAAGCAACTCGGTCCGCAGTGGGGACACGCGAACGATCCGGCGCTGTGGGAGCAAGTGTTACAGTTGGATGATGATCAACTGTGGGGCACACACCTGCGGTTGAAGCACGTACTCATGCGCCTCGTGCGCGATGAAGCGCGACGGGCGTTTGCGCAGCGCACGATGGAGACGGTGCAACTGGTCGGCGCGGGTACCCTGCTCGATCCGCACGTGCTCACCATCGGCTTTGCACGTCGGTTCGCGACGTATAAGCGCGCCGATCTCATCTTTCGCGATGTCGAGCGGTTGCGGAAGCTGGTCACCCACACCTCACGGCCGGTCCAGATTGTGTTCGCCGGCAAGGCGCACCCCGCGGACAATCCGGGAAAGCAGATTCTCCAGAACGTGTACCAGTTCACCCGAGACCCGCAGTTCGAAGGACGTATCGCCTTCGTCGAAGACTACGGGATGCATCTTGCGCACCTGCTGGTGCAGGGTGTGGATGTGTGGATGAACTTGCCGCGCGTGCCGATGGAGGCATCCGGCACGAGCGGGATGAAGGCGGGTCTCAATGGCGTGCCCCACTTGTCCACCATCGACGGCTGGTGGGAGGAGGGCTACGAGGGCAACAATGGTTGGGCGATTCCTGCCGCGGTGGACAGCGACGACGCCAAGGGCACGGTCGAGCGCCTGTACACGCTGTTGGAGCAAGAGGTCGTGCCGCGATTCTACGAACGCGATGCGGGTGACCTGCCCCGGCGTTGGATCCTGACCATGAAACACGCGATGCGCGTGGCGGGGCAGCAGTTCACCGCGCGCCGAATGGTGGAGCAGTACGCGCGTGGCTATTACGCTCCAAGCATTCTCGGCGACGTGCTCCCCGACGATCCGCCAACCGCCTGAGCATCGTCTTCACTTTGACCGTCGCGTCTTCATGACTTCTCCGGCCCTTCCCACGCCGAGCTTCGGATCACAGGTCGTGCACCCCTCGACGGGTGACACGCCGACGATCGTGCATCTCACGTCCGAATACAGTCCGTTCGCCCGTAGTGGTGGATTGGCGGAAGCCGTTATGGGATTGGCGAACTATCAGGTGCGCTCGGGTGCGACGGTGGTGGTGTTTGTCCCACTCTACCGCACGGTGCGCGACTTCGCGCCCGATCTTGCACCACTCGGCCGTCCCATCCGCATCGATCTGGGATTTCAGGGCGAAGAAGTTCGCTTCTTTCGTGAAGTGCATCCGGCGCCGGGTCCGAAGGTCGTGTTCGTGGACATTCCCGAATACTTCAACCGTCTTGGCCTGTACGGCGAAGGTGGACGCGACTACGCGGACAACGCGCGACGGTTTGCCCTGTTTTCACGCGCGGTGCTCGATGCCATTCCGCGCCTCATCGCTGGCCCGGTCCTCATTCACGCGCACGACTGGCACGCGTCGCTGGCGTTGATGTACATGCGGGCGTACGCGGGACTGCGTGAACGCTATATCAGTACGCCGACCGTACTCTCGGTGCACAACGCGGGCTACCAGGGACATTTTCCGGCCTCACAACTCAACGACTGCGGTATTCCGCCGGAGCTGTTCACGTTCCGGCACGTGGAGTGGTACGACAAGATCAACTTCCTGAAGGCTGGCCTGACGCATGCCGACATGGTCGTGACCGTCAGTCCGACGCACGCCACCGAGTTGCGCACGCCCGGCGGCGGCTTTGGCCTGCAGGAAGTGTTTCAATGGCTGGGAGATCGCTTCAGCGGAATCATCAACGGTATCGACCAGACGGTGTGGGACCCGGCCCATGACGACCAGATCACGGCCAACTACACGCGCGACGATCCGTCGGAGAAGGCGAAGTGCAAGGCGGCGCTGCAGCGTTCATTTGGCTTGCCGCAGCGCCGGCGCACACCGCTGTTCGGGATGACGGGGCGCATGGTGACGCAGAAAGGACTGGATCTCATCCTCAACTCGCATCTCGTCAGAAATCTCGATGCGCAGTTCGTGTTCCTCGGCGCCGGCGAGGCTCGCTACGAGCGCGCCTTGATGCAACTGGCCGCGCTGCGTCCGCGTCATGTTGGTGTGCAATTGGACTTCACCGACCGTCTGGAGCATCGACTGATGGCCGGCGCTGACATGTTTCTCATGCCGTCGCAGTACGAGCCCTGTGGTCTCACGCAGATGCGCGCACAGCGCTATGGCGCGTTGCCGATTGGTCGGCGCGTCGGCGGAATTGCAGACACCGTCGAAGACGACGTAACCGGTTTTCTCTTCGATGAGTACACGGCCGGTGCCATGGATTGGGCGATGTCGCGAGCCCTGGTGCGATTCTCCGATCAGGACAATTGGGCGCCGCGCATGGCGACCGCGATGCATCGCGATTTCGGATGGGAGCGCACCGCCGAGCGCTATGCCCACCTGTATCGCCGCGCGCGGGCCATTGCCAAACAGCGCGGGTGAGCTTGCATCACGTCGTTGTACACGCGCATTGCTACCAGCCGCCGCGCGAGGACCCTCGGCTGGAAGTGGTGGAGACCGAGCAGTCCGCCGCGCCCGACCACGATTGGAACGCGCGCATCGATCGCGAATGCTATGCGCGGTTGGCCGAAGCCGAAGCACGACAGCCGCGAGCGGGTGCAGCCGCCGGTGACCCCGATGCCGCGTCCGGCATCTCGCGATTGGTCAATTTGTATGCGTGGTGCAACTTCGATGTCGGGGCGACGCTGTGCGAGTGGATGGACAGCGAGGCGCCGACGACTCTGCGCGCGATGGTTGACGGCGACGCCGCAAGTGTGCGCCGATTGGGACACGGCAATGCGATTGCCGCGCCCTACCATCACGTGATCCTGCCGTTGGCGTCACCGCGCGATCGTCGCACCGAAGTGCGCTGGGGTATCGCCGACTTTCGACGTCGATTCGGCCGCGCACCGGAAGGCCTGTGGCTACCAGAATGTGCGGCTGACGAAGACACGCTGGACCTTCTCGCCGAAGAGGGGGTGCAATTCACGATCCTGGCCCCATACCAGATCGAGACGACCGGGGAAACGCACGGACTGCCGGTGCGCTGGCGCGGTGCCGCCGGACGCTCCCTCACCATCCTGCCCTACGACGGCAATCTGGCCGGCGAGGTCGCGTTCGGTGGACTGCTGCGCAATGCGTCGGCGCTTGCGCGTCGACTTGCGCCGGCTTTGCACGATGGTCAAGCGCGATGCACCACGCTGGCCACCGACGGAGAAACCTTCGGCCATCATCATAAGAACGGTGACCGCGCGCTGGCACTGTCGATGGCGCTCATCGCGCAGCGCTCCGACGCCAAGCTCACCAACGCGGCGACCATGGTGGCGACACATCCGCCAACACTCGAGGCGCGACTGGTGTCGCGCTCGTCGTGGAGTTGCGCACACGGGGTGGAACGCTGGCGCAGCAACTGCGGGTGTCGCATCGGTCAGGACACGCCGCCAGCGCAGGAGTGGCGCGGCCCCCTGCGCGCCGCGCTCACGTCGCT
>JBEBIR010000922.1:0-1563 GCA_040080315.1 Gemmatimonas sp. | reverse complement strand
GAAGGGAACCAACTTCACGCCCTTCCGGCATTGTTACGAATGGCAGCCGCGCTCGTAAGTTGCCGGTCGCTCCTGCCCACTGATCAGGCGCGAGCTCGCCCAAAAGCCGGCGTTTGTAATGTGGCGGAGAAGCCAAACTGGCATCTGCCAAGTGAGGAACGGTCGAATCCATCAAAGATCGCGTTTGGTCGTATGCAACACTAACTGCATTAGTTCTCGCGCATGGAGCGCCAGAGTGTCTGGTTAAGCGGCTCGATGAAATAGTCGAGTGCGGTTCGCTTGCGGAGACGGATGAGGACTTCCGCCGGGAGTCCGGGGCGCAACACCTCCGAAACCTCCTTGTCGCCAACCTCAGGATCATCGACGCCAACCTGCACGTTGAACCAGGCTTCACCGGTCCTGTCGTCAACTATGCGGTCTGGCGACACCTGGATCACGCGGCCAGCATATGTGTGCGCCATTCGACCGCCGACACCCACAAATCGGATATCCGCGATCATGTCAGGCGCCAGGTCGTCGGCGTCGCGCGGGCTGATGCGCACTTCCACGACGAGACGCCGGCCAGCAGGAACAATCGCGAGAAGCGGCTCGCCGGAGGAAATGGCATCTCCCGCATTCCTTACAGACATCGACATGACCCGCCCATCGGTCGTCGCGCGCACCTCGCCATTGGTCACAGCCGCATCAGTCACGAGGAGCCGGGGCTCCAGTTCGGCCAGAAGGCGGTCAAGCTCCGCAAGTTGGGACCGCGTTTCAACAGAGGACTCATCCTGCAGGCGTGATTTCTGCAGGCGGATCTCGGGCTGCTTCTCCTTCAGCGACGCGATCTCGGCATCGATCGCGGCGATCCGCTCTGCGAGTTGGGCGCGGCCGCGCTCTTCCTGACGCAGCCGGGGCTGGGTTGTGAGCCCCTTGTCGATCAGGCCACGGATGGTCGTGATCTCCAGGTCGGAGATGCGCGCCTGCTCCACGACGGCGACACGCTGCGCGGCGAGACCGATGATCTGCTCGTTTATCTGCGCGAGGCGCTGGTCGAGAATGCCGAGATCGCCGTTGAGCGATGCTTGGCGCGATTCAAGCTCAGCTTGTCGACGCTGGAGTGCGCCGGCACCATCACCTGCGCCAATTGACCAGTCTCCGGGCGTTGTGATTGTGGCCATGCCCTGGTCGGCCGCAAGCAGCTGTGCGCGTTGGGCTTCGAGTTCGATCTTGCGTGCGCGCATCGAGGCCAACTCGGCGGCGCGATCCGCGGTGTCGATGCGAATCAACAAATCACCGCGACGAACCTCGTCGCCCTCCCTCACTAGCACTTCAAGGACTCGCCCGCCCGAGGCGGAGGCCACGGTCTCGCTGCGGCCGGAGACGATCACGGCCCCCTGCGCAACCACGGCCGCGTCGAGCGGGGTCAGCGCCGCCGCTGCGCCAAGGCCGCCGAAGAAGACAGCGATGGCTATCAGGCCCATGAGAAGCGCGCGGCTGTGCTCGTGGTGTTGTTGTGCCTGCGGTGGTGTGCTTGCCTTGGCGGGCGCGTGGCGGCGCACGTGCTTGGCCACCGCGGCGACC
>JBEBIR010000921.1:0-1564 GCA_040080315.1 Gemmatimonas sp. | reverse complement strand
GACCACGGTCGTCACCTGGACCGCACCGGCGCTCAACACCATCTTCTATCGCTACAGCAAAGAAGAAGTGACGTTCATTCTCAACTACGGCCGACCGTTCTCGCCGATGCCCGCGTGGGGCGCGCCCGGTGGTGGCCCGATGACGGAGCAGAACATCGAGACCCTGATCGTCTACCTGGAAAGCATTCAGCTGCCGCCCGAGGGGTGCGTCGGCGATGAGTCGTTTACCGACAAGGGCGACCCGGCGGTTTGCGAAGGTGGCGTGCTGCCGGAGACGACTCGTCTGGAAATCGAGCAGGCCGTGGAGCGCTATCTGGCAGAAAACCCAGGGGCCAGCGAAGGTGAAGCGTTGTTCAACCTCAGCATCACGAGCGGCGCATACAGCTGTGCGCGCTGCCACACTCCAGGCTGGAGCTACGGGAATCCCGGTGTCGATGCGCAGGGTGCGTTCGGCTGGAACCTCACCGGCGGAGCCACCAACTCGCACTTCGCCACCGAGCAGGACATGATCAACTTCATCGCGGCGGGCTCGAAGAATGGCGCTCGCTACGGATTGCAAAGCCAAGGCACCGGCCGTATGCCCGGCTTCGGTCACGTACTGACCGACGAGCAAATCAAGGCCATCGTCGAATACGTCCGGGGGCTGTAATGCACGCTTTGTTGGCAGTCGACTGGGAGTGGGAACTCCGCGGCATCATCATCGTCATCATCGCGGTCGCCACGTTGTGCGGCAGCGTGTACCTCATTCTTGGTACCAATCTCGGTGCGCGTCTGGGTTTCTTGGTCGCGTTGGCAGCACTCGCTGGCTGGATGTTCATCCTTGGCGCGACGTGGTGGACGTACAGCAAGGGTCTGCTTGGCGACGAGCCGTCCTGGCAACCAGTGGCGGGAAAGACGATCATTCGCGAGTACGAGGCGTTATCCGAACTCGGTTTACTCGACGCACCGTTCACCAAGACCGACGACGTCACAGCGGACGCCGAGAGCGTCGAGGCCTTGCTCGTCGACCAAGACTGGGCCAAGCTCGACTCGGCGCTGCCCTCGTATCAGCAGGCCGCATCCGCTGGAACCGAAGTTCTGATCACAGCCAAGACGTTTGCTGCTGGCGAGTTCCAGGTCGTCAACGTTTTCGACATCGGCGGGCAGCGCAGCCCGATCCTGTTCGATGGCAAGGTCGACTTCCTGGCGTTCTTCCACAAGCCGCACTACGTGCTGGTTGAGATCGCACCGCTGGTTCCGCAGCGCACCGAACCCGGTCGTGCTCCGGCGCGTTCGGTGATCGACACGTCGCGCCCGCACGAATACGTCTACATGATTCGCGACCTTGGCTCGAAGCGCGTCCCTGCTGCCATCATCACCATCTCGTCACTCATCATCTTCTTGCTGACGTGTTGGCTGCTGCATACCCGCGACCAGCGCGTACGCGAGAATCGGTCGGCTAGTCCTTCAAAGACAACGGCGCTACCGGCGGGGGCATGACTCGGTGGGTCAGTATCTGCCCATCGTTTGCTTGCTCGTGCTGGCCACCTTGTTTGGCGCGCTGAGCTTTTTCGCATCCGGTCTG
>JBEBIR010000920.1:0-1564 GCA_040080315.1 Gemmatimonas sp. | reverse complement strand
TCATGGGTACCGTGAACGCCGTGCTCGTGCGCGAAGGCGAGACCGTTCGCGCTGGTCAACCACTCATTCGCATCGATGCGCGCGATCTGGTGGCCAAAGCACAACAAGTCGAGGCCTCAATCGCCGACGCGGAAGCCACACAACGGGAGGCAGCGACGAACGCGGCGCGGTTCCGCGCCCTGTACGCCGACAGCGCGGCAACGCGCGCCCAATACGATGCGGCGCTCACCGCACTGGCGCGCGCGGACGCGGGTCTGCGCGTCGCCAAGGCCGCAGCCGGCGAGTTGGCCGCCGTGAACAGCTACGCGACGGTGCGCGCGCCCTTCGATGGCGTCGTGACCGCGCGCCTCGCCGATCCAGGTACGTTCGCGTCACCCGGTGCACCGCTGCTTACCGTTCAGGACGTCTCCACGTTGCGCATCAGCGCCAGTGTAGGTGCCGATGCCGTCCGTCAAGTCAAGCGCGGACAGGTGCTGAGCGCGACCATCGACGGCGTACCCGTTACGGCGCGAATTGAAGGCATCGTGCCGTCCATGGGTGCCAATCAGTTCACCGTCAATGCGACGGTCGACAATCGTCGCGCGACGTATCGCTCAGGCAGCTCCGCCACGCTGTTCATTCCCACCGGAACGCAGCACGCGTTGCTGGTGCCACGCGCCGCAATCGTGCGCGACGGCGATCTCACCGGCGTCATCGTGAGAGGTGCGCAACGGGACGAGCGACGCTGGGTTCGCCTCGGCGCGACCACCAGCACGCACGTGGACGTGACGAGCGGCCTCACGGCCGGGGAAGAGATCGTGATTCCAGCGGCGCCAACGACACCCAAGGACGGGGCGTGACCATGGCGCAATCGATTGGTATTTCCGGTCGGGTCGCGCAGGCATTTCTCAACTCGAAGCTCACGCCGTTGATCGTCGTGGCGTCGCTCGCCGTGGGTGCGCTGGGCATTCTGGCCACGCCGCGCGAAGAAGAGCCGCAGATCTCAGTGCCGATGATCGATGTGATTGCGACCATGCCGGGCGCATCTCCGCAGGAAGCCGAGAATCTGTTGGCGCGTCCCATGGAACAGCGCATGCTCGAGCTTCCCGGTGTCGATCATGTGTACTCCATGTCGGGCGAAGGCTACGCCATGGTGACCGTGCGTTTCAAAGTGGGCGAGGACCAGGAGCGGAGTGTCACGCGCGTGCAGGCGAAGCTGTCCGGCGCGATGGACAAGGCGCCCGCAGGCGTGTTGTCACCCATCGTCAAGGCGCATTCGATTGACGACGTGCCGGTGCTGGCGCTCACGCTGCACTCGAAGTCCCTCGATGCCAACGCGCTTCGGCAGATCGCGCTGCATCTGGAAGACGAGATCCGTTCGGTGCCCGAAGTGTCGGAGACCATCGTGACCGGCGGTGCGCCAAAGCAGATTCGCGTGATGCTCGATCCCTCGCGACTTGCGGCCAGCGGTGTCACGCCGGGTGAAGTGGCCGTGGCGCTTCGGGGTGCGAACGCGCGGCTGGCGGCCGGTGAGTTGACGGCCCGTGACAGCGTTGTGCTCATCGATGTCGGCGCACCACTGACC
>JBEBIR010000919.1:0-1564 GCA_040080315.1 Gemmatimonas sp. | reverse complement strand
GATGTGCAGGATCAAACCAATTCCAGCACGTGCGAGGGTTCGCCGAGACCGGTTGCTCGGGATACAACACCAGAAAACCTCGTGCTTCCGCCACCGCATCCATCCGCGAGCCGCGCGCAACATTCTCGGCGGTTTGCGTGCAGCCGTGCAGCAGCACCAGCAGCATCGGGGGTTTCGCGCGGTCATACGATGACGGTACGAACAGTCGCCAGGCGCGCGCGCCGGCCACCGCCTGATACCGTCCGGTGATCACCTGCCCTGCTGAATGACTCTCCTTCACATGATGCTCCATCGCTCGCGCGGAACCGCCCCGCGTGGCGGGGATGCCAAGCATCCCCGCGCACGCGAGCACGGCCATCCAGGATCTGCGTGTCACGCCCATGTCGCGCTACGAACGCGCCTGAGCACTAACGGTCGAACCGCAGACCGATGAACCCCATCGCCCCCATCGCGGGCATGTTCAGCAACTCGATGTGCTTGCGACCGAGTCCGCAATCCCAGCCTTTGAGATACGTCGACGGCAGCGCGGCGTTCAGAAAGATCGGTGGCGTGGTCACGCCGCTCGTGCAGGTGTAGAGGTTGGTCAGCGACACATTCAGCGTCGTGTTCGCGCTGAGCTTCTTGCCTACGCTGAGGTCCAGCGTGACAATTCCGGGGATCACGCCATTGTGAGCACCGGAAAGGAATCGGTAGTCCTTGACGAAGCGGAACGTGAATCCGCCGAAGGTCTGGAACGGCATGTCGTGGAGGTCGCCGCCCATGGTGGCCTTGAACGACGGACTATTGAGTGACGTCGCTTCCGCCGGATCTCCCGCCTTGCCGATAATCGAGTCCAACTTGAGCGCGCTCATCGTGCCCGACAGGTTGAGCTTCGAGTTCACGACATATCGCACGCCGGCATCGATGCCGGAAAGCGTCGCTTCGCCAAGGTTGATGTACGACAGCGCGAGCTGCTCGCCGCCCGCGGCGTTCGTGAATTTCGTGTTGGTCGCCGTGTTGTACCCGTACGTTCCCGCGGTTGGGTTAGCGACGATCACCAGCGGACTGAGGAACGCCTTGTAGCGAGCGACATATCCCGCCACGTCCACATACAACCGCTCGTTCAAGACGCCCTTGTAGCCCAACTCAAACGTGCTGTTCACTTCCGGCACGACGGGATCGATGATGCGCTGCACTACGCCCGCTGCATTCTTGACGGTGATGCCGTCCTTGTTGCCGAACACGCCGATGCCCGGGCTGAAGTCGCGATAGAAGAAGCTCGTCTGCAGAATTGACGGCGACTTGAACGCGCGATTGAACGTCAGTCGGAATGTCGAGTTCTCCGTTGGCGACACGAGGAGCGCGGCCTTCGGACTGAATTGCGGATCGTAGAATTCCGGGTTGTCGTAGCGCGCGCCCAATACCAGCTTGGTGATCGCGTTGAGCGGCGTTTCGGTCTGCGCGTACACGCCGATCTGCGTGAGCTTGATGTCTTCCTTGGTCAGGGCGTCGGTCAACCACACGCGCTTCGAACTGACCACGTCCTGGCGGTACTGTACGCCGGTGACGATGCGCGTATTGAACA
>JBEBIR010000918.1:0-1566 GCA_040080315.1 Gemmatimonas sp. | reverse complement strand
AGATGCGTTGACGCGTCGGCTGCAGACCCACGCTGGATGACGACCGACGGAAGAGACGCGAGAACACGGCCGCTCCACCCGGACGGGCAGCGCACCTCAAACCGCGAGTAGTCGCAAAGGGAGTGTCCAGAACGCCCCTGCGTGCGGCCAGGTCGCAACTTCAAAGCCGTGTCCGCCAGGCGGCCCACACAACTTGCGTTTCCCACGGGTGAACGACGGCGCTGACAGCCGCCCCGACTCGATCCGCATTCCTTGGAGACCCTCATGATGTTCCGGCTCGCCTCGCTCGACGCGCGCCCCCGTGCTCGCGCGTATCCAGCCGGTCGAGCGCATCCTTCTTTGCCTTGAGCCTGATGTGCGAGTAGTGCTCCAGCATCCGCCGCGACAGGTGCCCCGTAATCGATTCGACAACGTGGTCCGGCTCACCGGCCTCCAGGAGCCTGGTGACGACCGTGTGCCGGAGGTCGTGGAATCGCAGTCCCGGTAGGCCGGCTGCGTTGCGGAGTGCACGCCACGCGGTATCCCACTTGCTCGCGGGCGTCGATGGGTCGAGCTTGTGGTGCTGGCTGGCGCACCACAGATAGTGCTCGGGCTCCGTATGTCCGAGCATGTCCGAGCGCTTGACCATGCGCTGCAGCGCGTCGAACGCGGAGTCGTTCAGCGGAATGACGCGCTTGCTCGTCTGGTTCTTACTGGTGCGAATGTGGACGAGGCGCTTCTCAGGGTCGAAGTCTTTGCGCCGCACGTGCTTCACCTCAACACCGCGCATCGATGTATTCGCCGCAAGCTGTGCGGCGCACCAGACGTGTTCCCACTCCGGGTTGTCCTCGGCGGTCTTGAGCAGCCGCTTCTGCTCCTCGTCGGTTAACACCCTGCCGATCGGCTCGCCCCCGGCCTCAGTGAGCATCTTGACATCATCTTCAAGGCGTCGCCATTGCTTGAAGCGCTTCAGGACTTGGCGTAGTGCCCCGACATCCATGTTAACCGTGCGGTTGCCGGCTCCTTCGACTCGCCGCTTGGCCTGGAATCCCTCAATCGTTCGTGCGGTGATCGCTGACAAGCGGATGTCGCCGAGTACACGCTTAACGACCTCCAAGCGTTCCCGGTCGAACTCGATCGACCGCTGCGTGTTCGCGGTCGCCTTCTTGGCTTGAAGGTAGTCGTCGACGGCCGCGAAGAGCTTGATCGAGTGGCCTTGTGGCGGCAAGCTGCCGTGCAGGGCAGCGCGGATCAACTCCTTTTCGAGGCGCACTGCCTCCTGCCAGCTCGTCGTCGCGTGCGTCGAGCCTGGAGGACACAAAGGCCGCCGGATCCACACGCCATTCACGACGGTCTGGGTCCAGTACCGCCGACCACGTTTCCACAGCCCCATGGCTTTCTCCCATCGAGACGTTCGTCGACATCACGCAAAGTGTGTGTCAATGAGCCACTAATCACGACGCAATGGGCAAGGCGTGCCAGTGGCGTCGGAACCGCAGCCGATCACGCGGGCGCGCGATCGGATTGAGCCTGCGTCTCGACGAGAGCCTGCCGTTCGTATTCGTCCACGTCCTGAGGTCGGTAGCG
>JBEBIR010000917.1:0-1570 GCA_040080315.1 Gemmatimonas sp. | reverse complement strand
TTGCCGCTGGCCACCTCGACCACACGTCCCATCACGTCCATCGCCATGCTGTAGTTCCATCGACTTCCCGGATCGGACAGCAGGGGAAGGCGCGCGATGCTGTCGGCGAACTGCCCGATCGTGCGCGTTGGATCGAGGAGACCGGCGCGTCGATAGATCGAGTCGACGGGTGTATTCCCGAATGCGCCGTAGGTGAGTCCGGCACTGTGCGTGAGCAGATGCGCAATGGTGATTGGACGAGCGGGAGCGCGCAGCAGCGGGTTCGCCGCAGAGCCTCCCGCGAACACCCGCACATCGGCAAAGGCCGGGATGTACTTCGACACCGGATCGTCGAGGTGAATCTTGCCGCGCTCGATCAGCTGCGCGACCGCCGCGCCGGTCACCGCCTTCGTCATCGAGAAGATGCGAAAGATGGCGTCGGTGCGCATCGGCACGTTGCGCGCAATGTCCATCGACCCCAGCGCCTCGAGCTGCACCAACTTGCCGTGCCGCGCGACCGCGAACACGATACCCGGCAGCCGACCCGATTCGGTGTGCACCCGCAGTGCGGGCGCGATACGCGCCAACGCGTCGCTGGAGAGGCCGACGTCCTCGGGTTGCACCCGCGGCAAGCTCTGCGCCGCGGCGGTGCCAGCCGCGACCATGGTCGCAAGACAAGCAGCAGTGCGAATCATCTGAACCATCAAACGCTCCTTGATACTGAGTACTAAGTACTGAGTACTCAGTACTTAGTATAGCCCTTGCCGCGGCGGGTCCGCGTCGTATGTTCGCCCGTGCGATCGTTTGTGTCCATCCTGCAGCGCCGCTTTGGGGATGGTGGAACAACAGAGGAGAGACTTAGGACTGGCGACGGCAGACTCAGACGCTGCTGCTGGTCTTGGTCTCAAGTCTCCCGTCTTCCGTCTCCCGTCTGTTGTTCAAACTGTGGAGCCCCTCATGCGCGTCCGCGCCCTATGCCCAGCCCTCGTGTTCGCCGCACTCGGCACTTCCTCAGCGGCTGTAGCGCAGGACGCGCGGCGCGCGGAGGCCGAACGCACGTTTGCCGCAGTATGCGCCGAATGTCATAGCGAGTCGCAGAGCGGTCGCACGCCAAGCCGCTACTCGATCAGCGGACTGTCACCGCGCGCCATTGTCGAGTCGCTTGAGAACGGACCCATGAAATCGCAGGGTGAGTCACTCACCCGCGAACAACGCGTGGCGATCGCCGAGTACATCTCCGGGCGCTCCTATGCGCGTGCCGAACTGCCGACGCAGGCCTGGTGCGCGCAGCGAGGGCCGGCAACGCTGAACCTGAACGCTGTGGGGTGGATGGGGTTTGGTGGTGGACTCGCGGCTACCGGATTCCAGAGTACGGCGCGCGCAGGACTCTCCGCCGCCGATGTCCCGAACCTCACACTTGCCTGGGCGTTCGCCTTTCCTGATGCCGTGCAGGTGCGCACCAAACCCACCGTGGTGGGTGATGTGATGCTGGTTGGCGGTTCGTTTGGCGAAGTCTTTGCGCTCGACGCCAGAACAGGGTGTGTGCGCTGGAGCTACGAGGCCGACGCCGGGTTGCGGGGTGCGATCCTGG
>JBEBIR010000916.1:0-1573 GCA_040080315.1 Gemmatimonas sp. | reverse complement strand
CTCGCTACCACCACCACGCCCTATGCCATCACCGCCAGCCTCGCAGTCCCGCCCGCGACAACCGTTGCGCCACCGCGCCTGGCAACCGTCTGGGTTTCGAATGTGATTGCTGCGGCCCATGCACTTGAGCTGCGACCTGCCGAGAGTGGCGCGAATATCATGCTCATCGAACCGAGCGACGACGCGGTGTTCGACCGCGCAGCGATGCGAAACGGTCTACGGTACGTCGCCCTCAGTCAGGTTGCCGCCGATCTCTTCACCAGCCCGGGACGAGGGCCTGCGGAGGCTGAATCCCTGATGGAGTGGATGCGCGCCAATGAGACTGAGTGGCGAACGTGAGTGCGCTCGACGAACGGTATGTGTTGGCGCGACACGCGCTTCTCGATGCTCGCAAGGGATGAAGCTGTTTCAGGTTACGTCGACGCAACCGTATTTCGACAATTCACGAACTTCGGTATATTCCACGCAACTCGAACGGAGATACGCGATGACGTGGCAAGACTTCATCACCACCGACGCGAACGTGCTAGCAGGAAAGCCAGTAGTTCGGGGAACGCGCTTGGCTGCGGATTTCCTTCTCGGGCTTTTCGCTGCCGGCTGGACGCACGAGCAGGTTTTGACCAGCTATCCGCAGCTTTCTGCAGAGTCGCTTCGCGCCGTGTTTGCATACGCTGCTGAAGTCACGCATGATGAGGCGATCCACTTGGTGAACCGCGGCGCGGCGTAGCAGTTGGGTGCGCCTGCTCGCCGACGAGAACATCCCCCTGCCGTCCATCTACGCCCTACGAGAAGGGGGGATGGATGTAGCCGCCGTCACCGAGGACGCAGCTGGGGCCAGCGATCCGGATGTGTTGGCGTTGGCAGAGCGCCAGGGTCGCGTGTTGCTGACATTCGACCGCGACTTCGGTGAGCTCGTGTTTCGACGCGGAGCCACAGGAGAGCCGGGCGTTATCTACTGTCGATTTGTCCCGCGCACATCAACGGAGTTGGCCGAGTTGGTCTTGCGACTCGAACGCGAGACAAATGTCAGATTCGAGGGGAAATTTACGGTGCTCGACCGTGACAAGGTGCGCCAGCGCCCGTTGCGACGCGGACCGGCTGAGTAGCGCGAAGGGTCGTGGACGTCTGCCGCGGCATTGTCAGACCTCGGCTTCATTCTACTTGGTGCCGCCCCCCATCGGGCCACCATCGCCGCTCTCGCGATCCATGCACGTCAGGATCTCCCGGAAAATGAATGCCATCTGACACCCGCACCCTCTCCAAGTCCGACTTCAAAGTCGCTCGCGACTGCCCCACCAAACTCTTCTACAAGGAGTCCGGCAACTACGCGAGCGTGAACGATGACGACCCCTATCTCGCACTGCTCGCGCAGGGCGGATACATGATCGAGCAGCTCGCCAAGGCGCAGTATCCCCACGGTCGCGAGATGGGTGAACGGCACGATCCCGCGCAGGAATGGGCCGCAACCGCGCACGCGATTCGCGGCGGCGACGTCACGCTGTTCGAGGCGACCCTGTTGAACGGTCGACAACTCGCTCGCGTCGACATCCTTGAGCGCCGCGGGAATACACTC
>JBEBIR010000915.1:0-1573 GCA_040080315.1 Gemmatimonas sp. | reverse complement strand
GATGTTGGCTGGGCACGCGGCCGTGCAGCGGCCGCACTCGGTGCACGAATAACCGTCCAGCAGATTCTTCCACGACAAGTGTTCGACGTCGGAAGCACCGAACTGCTCGGCGTTTTCCGCTTCGAGATCCATGGGTCGCATGGCGCCCACGGTGCCAGGGCCGCTGGTATTGGAGAACCAGACGTTGATGAGCGACGTGAGCACGTGCAGGTGCTTGGAGCCCGGCAGGTGATTCAAGAAGTACAGAATGAGCAGTGCGTGGAACCACCACAACACGCGCGCAATCATATGCGCAGGTTCCACTGACACGCTGTTGAACATCGGCGACAGCAGCGAGGAAATCACGCGCCCGTCGGTGCTCGCGCCCGTACGCAACTCGGCCGCGAACATCACCAGCAACGACACCATGAGCATGCCGATCATGCTCAGGATGAACACCGCGTCGCCACCGTGCACCGGATCGTTGCGGAATCGAGCGGGCCGAATCACCAGACGCCGATACAACAGGAACACGACCGGTATGAGCACGAACACCGCGAACAGTTCCTGCGACACCACGTACGGCAGGTACAGGAATCGCGGAAGGATGAGATCCCAGGTGAACGGGGTGTAGAACCCCTGGATCATGATCTCGGCGGTGCCGATGCCCAGCACGCAGAAGCCCCAGAACACCAGCGCGTGCATCATGCCACCGATCGGATCGCGCAGGATCTTGCTTTGCCCGATGCCGATCAGGAGCAGATTCCTAGTGCGCGTCTTGGGCTGATCGGTGCGAACCTCCGCCTGCCCGATCTTGAGCCAACGGATCAGGCGGCGAGCGCTTCGCACGAAGAATGCGAGCGCGACGGCGAAGATGGCCGCGAAGACGAGATTGGAAGGCGTCATGGGCCGAAGCTAGGGCGTGGCGTGTGGTGCGCTAGCCCTGCGCCCTCACTGCCTTCACGGCGGCGGTCAGTGCCGGCATCACCTCGAACACATCGCCGACAATCCCGTAGTCCGCAATCTTGAAGATCGGCGCGTCCTTATCCTTGTTGATCGCGACAATCGTCTTTGAGGTGCGCATTCCGGCGAGATGTTGAATGGCGCCGGAAATGCCGACGGCGATGTACAGATTGGGGCTCACGTTGCGACCGGTCTGTCCGATCTGATCGGTGTGTGGGCGCCACCCTTCGTCGGTAACGGCACGTGTCGCCCCCACGGCCGCGTTGCCGAACGCGTCAGCCAGGTCTTCGCACAGCTTGAAGTTCTCAGCGGCTTTGAGTCCACGACCGCCGGCAACGATAATTGGCGCATCGTTGAGGTCGATCTTGCCGGTTCCGCCCTGCTTGAGCTCCACCGTCTTCACGCGCGATGCGGCGGGGTCGACCACTGACGTGATCGTCTCCGTCACCAGTGGTTTGCTATTCTCTGCGGGCTGAAACGCAGCGGGGCGCACTTGAATGATGGCCGGCGCACCGCTCAACGACAGCGTGGCGACAACCTTGCCGTTGTTTTGCGGATGCTCGCCCACGACCGCGCCGCCTTCCACGCGAAAGCCGGTGAGATCGGGAACGAGTCCCGCACCCAACTTGGC
>JBEBIR010000914.1:0-1575 GCA_040080315.1 Gemmatimonas sp. | reverse complement strand
TGAGCAGGTGTACCAACTACGGTTTCGCGGGCGTATGCTCCCAGCGGTATCGCGACCCACTGGCATCGATGCCCGGCACCAATGCGCTGAGCGCCTTCGCGGTCGTAACGGTAACGGCGCGACCACGTTCGGCCAGCGATCTGGCAACCACAAGATCCCCCACCGACGCGATGTCGTGCTCAGCGCTCGTCAAGCGCACCGCACCCGTCGGCGGCACCACCACCAGCTTCCAGCTCGCCGCCCGATCTATAGTACGCTGCAACCGTCCATTCGCTGCCCGAATCACGGCGATGTCTCCGCCCAGCACCTCGCGCCCGGACCTCGGTGAGAGCGGGATGACCCACCCCTCCATGGAACCGTCATCCTGTGGTAACGCCACCACGGTGAACGGTCGCGCCAATCGCCGCCAGGCAGGTGACACCTCTCGGGTGACGTCTCTCACGAGACGTGCGCCCTGCGCCACACGCGCCGTGTCGATCGGACTCACGTAGCGCGGACGCGAGCCGTCCAGCCGGATCATGATCAGGCGACGGGCGCGCGCGTATCCCGTGTCAACGTCGAAGACACCACCAAGCGGAACACCATCGGCATTCCGCTCGCAGTACACGTTGCGAGGTGCCGACGACGCCGTGCCAAAGGTGCCGCTGGCGCGGAGACGCAACACGGTCGACGAACATTGCATCTGGAACAGCGCCGCCCGCGCGCGTGCATCCACGGCAATAAATGCGTCACCGAAACCCGCCGGCATGGCGTCGACTGCTGGTGCCGTCGCGGTGTCAGATGACAACACGCGTACCGGAGTAGCCGACGACGCGGTCGCCTGGGACCGGTTGGACGCGCACCCGCCGAGGGCTCCTAGCAACATCAGCACACAGAAACCAACACGGTTCATGATGGCCTCAACACCACGCCACCAGCGATTCCGCGACGCGCGCCATCATGCAGCGCGATGGTTCCATTCACCACGACGCCGTGGATGCCGATCGGATACTGGAATGGTGCCTCGTACGTCGCGCGGTCGGCCACGGTGGCTGCGTCGAACACCACCACATCGGCCGGGAGCCCCACTGCCAGGCGCCCGCGTTCACGCAAGCCAACGCGTGACGCGGGGAACGCTGTCATCTTGTGAATCGCTTGCGCCAACGTGAGCGCCTTGCGCTCACGCACGTATCGCCCAAGCACTCGCGCAAACGTGCCGAGTCCGCGAGGATGCGGACTGCCCCGTCGCGTCGGTCCGTCTATCGCGTAGCCGCCGCCATCGCTGCAGACCATGCCCTGCGGATGCGCGAGGATACGATCGATGTTCTCCTCACTCATCGCGAAGCCCACCATGCCCACGTTGCCGCCACTGCGTCTCAGCAGCGCGACACACAGGTCGTAAGGATCGGCTGACAGCGAGGTCGCGTACGTGCCAAGACGCTTGCCTTCAGCGGCGCGATCCTCCGGCGCTCGCACCGACGTGATGTGCACGTTCTCCCATCCGCCAATCAACTCCACCTTCGCCAGCGTGGTCGCTTTCACACGTGGTGCTACGGCCGGGTCGGATAAGCGCGCGAGGAATGCGTCTGTGCCGCC
>JBEBIR010000913.1:0-1575 GCA_040080315.1 Gemmatimonas sp. | reverse complement strand
GGTTCCACTCCGCACGGGCCAGCACCCCGTTGCTCGCCGTGGTCTGATCGGTCGGATCGGAGGGGCGTTGCGCCGCCTGGCCGAATCCGTAAACGGTGGCGTCGAAGGTCTCCCGGCTCTGACCGTCGAAACCGTTGCGGACGTACGAGGCTGCAACACGGAACTGGTCCGACAGTGTCTGCGTCACGCCGAGGTTCACGTGGAGGCGCGTTGACGTCAGGCGCTGAGCCCGGTTCGGCGTGCGCACGTCGGGATTGTGTTCGTCGATGTCGAGGTAGGCGATCGCTGTCGACAGGCTGGTGCGTGCGAACGTCCGGTCGGCGACAAAGGCGACGTTCGTCTTCGTCGCGTCGCTGAAGTCCCGGCGCCCCGAGGGCTGCAGATGACCGTCGCTTGTGGCCGACGAGAATCCCGCGAGCCAGTGATAGACATCCCCACGCCCGCCACCCGCATAGGCGGCGCCCTCACCCGTACTCCAGCGACTAGCCGCGGTCACAGTGGCGCCGCCCTCGAGCGTTCGCGTCGGACGGCGGGTCGTCATGTTGAGCACGCCGATGACGGCGTTGCTGCCATAGGCGGACGAACCAGGCCCTTGTACCATTTCCAACCGGTCCACCAGCACCAGCGGCAGCATGTTCAGGCTGGTCTCCGGCACCAGACCGTTGTTGAGGGGCATGCCGTTGATGGCGATCACGGTCGCCGTGGGCGCCAGTGGTTGCCCCGAGATGCCGTACATCGTGATCGATCCCTCGCCGTACAGGCCACCCGCCTGACGCACATCCAGGTTGGGCATCAGCGCGAGGGCATCGAACACCCGCCGGACCGGCAGCGTGTCGATCTGCGTTCTCGAGACCACCCGGACCACAGCCGGCGACTCGTCCGGCGGTGACTCGAGACGATCGACTGACACGCGCACCGGAACGGTCTCGGCAAAGCCGGCTACGCGCAACAGCAGACGAAGTGGTGCCGCGTCACCGGCGTCGGACACCCGAACGCCGGCGCTCGCTGGTGCAAATGAGGGCGCCTCCGCGTGCACGACATATTCGCCTGGGGGCAGGCCGATGATGGTGAAGCTTCCGTCAGGGCCAGACGTGGTCTCGCTGACCGTTCGCCCCAAGGGGGTCTCCACGACGACGCGGGCGCCGACGATGGCGCCTCCAGAATCGTCAACGACCGTTCCCGTCGCCCGCCCGCTCGACTGGGCCGCCACTCCGGTCATCAGGCACGCTACCACCACAACGGTCAACACCACATGCGTCGTCCACTTCGCTCTTACCTTCATCGATGCCATATCAGGCCAGTCTAAGACGGGCGATGTGAGTGAGCCTGCGACGCGATGTCGCATGTAATCCGAGGGTGTTCGTCTGCGGCATGCGACAACGTGTCGCACGGGGGGCGGTTGCGCGACCTCTACAATTCCCTGCGAGTGTCCGAATCGCGTTCGATATCTGCCCGGGGGAATATTCCGATCATGAAAGTGCGTTGTCTTGCAGGCGCTGCCGTGCTGGCGCTGTGCCTCTCCGTGTTTGCTCACGCTGCCGTTGCTCAGGAGAGCCTGAATCAGGCGACGGTCAG
>JBEBIR010000912.1:0-1580 GCA_040080315.1 Gemmatimonas sp. | reverse complement strand
GGAAGCACGCTGGTGAAGTTGCCGATCAGGCACACGAGTTGAGCGAAGCCTTGACTGCCACCCGTTGCATCGGCGACGACCGGCCCGGCCAATGCACCTTTGCGCCCTTCGTAGACCAAGCCATCACGATCGACGAAGAACTCGTAGCAGACGTCTGGCCAATTCTTCGCGGGACCGGTCTGATAGCCGTAAGTCTGACGCAACACTTCAATCGCGCCGCCCGCCGGATTGTTGGAAGTGGCGGTGTGATGGATGAGCAGGAAGCGCACGTCTTCGAGACAGGCGCGCTCGTCGTTGGCGACGAAGGTGGCGACACCGCTCTTGCTTGCGTGGCTCATCGCGCCGCCAAGCTCCTCGAGCGTGACTTCTTCACCGGTGACCGTCTTCACGACGTCGGGGCCGGTGATGAACATGTGGCTGGTCTCGCGCACCATGAAGATGAAGTCGGTCATCGCCGGGCTGTACACCGCACCACCCGCGCACGGACCCAAGATCACCGAGATCTGTGGGATGACGCCGCTGCTGAGCACGTTGCGATGGAAGATGCCGCCGTAACCCGCCAGGCTGACGACACCCTCTTGGATACGCGCCCCGGCGCCGTCGTTGAGGCCGACGACGGGTGCGCCAACCTTCAGCGCCAGATCCATCAGCTTGTGGATCTTCTCGGCGAACACTTCGCCCAGCGCGCCACCGAAGACGGTGAAGTCTTGGCTGAACACGAAAACTTTGCGACCGTCGATCGTTCCCCAGCCGGTGATGACGCCGTCGGTATATGGCCGCTCTTCCAGACCAGAGCTATGCGCCCGATGACGCGCCAGCAGGTCGAGTTCCTGAAAGCTGCCCGGGTCGAGCAAGGCATCGATGCGCTCGCGGGCGAGCAGCTTGCCCTTTGCGTGCTGGCGCTCGACGGCGCGGGGTGAACCGGCATTAAACGCTTGGTCGCGTCGCTCGTGCAGATCGTGCAGCTTCTCGGCCATTGGATTAACGACAGGCTCAGGGGTCACGTCGATTTACCCTATCGGTCATGGTCCTGCCGATTTCACCCCCGCTGTCGCCGATGCTGGCCAAGCTCTCCGACGACATCCCCGATGGTGAGGGTTGGTTGTACGAACCGAAGTGGGATGGCTTTCGCTGCATCATCTTTCGCGACGGCGACGCGATCGAGTTAGCAAGCCGCAACGAACGGCCGTTCACGCGCTACTTCCCCGAGTTACTCGAGCCGTTGCTGGCCGCACTGCCGCCGCGATGTGTGGTCGATGGCGAGATTGTCTTGCCGGCGGCCGACGATCGCGGTCTTGACTTCGACGCGTTGTTGCAACGCATTCATCCCGCAGAATCGCGCGTAAAACGACTCGCTGCCGAGACACCAGCGTCGTTTGTTGCGTTCGACCTGCTGGCACTTGGTGATCGCAACCTGCTTGACGAGCCGCTGTCGGTGCGCCACGCGCTGCTCGTCTCGGAATTGAAGTACTCGGTGGCCGATGGCCCGGGCTCGGTGTACTTGTGCCCGTCGACGAACGACGCTGCCGTCGCGCAACAGTGGTTCGTCGAGTTCGAAGGTGCCGGCCTCGATGGTGTGA
>JBEBIR010000911.1:0-1583 GCA_040080315.1 Gemmatimonas sp. | reverse complement strand
CGATGTACACCGCGTTCATGGCGGCGTAGTCAGCCATGCTAGTGAGGAACACCGTGCATTCGACGACATCCTGCATGGTGGCGCCGCCCGCCGCGAGCGACGTGCGGATGTTCTCAAGCGTCTGTCGCGTTTGCGCCGCCACGCCCCCGTCAACGATCTCCTGGGTTCCCGGCTTCACGCCCGTCATGCCCGATACGAACACCTGATCGTACGCGCGAATGGCGACGGAGTACGCGGGAACCAGTGGCGAGATGCCTGGCGGATTGATGACACGTCGGTGAACCGCCGGTTCGCTCGGCGATGGCGGCTTCGATGCGCCGGCGCAGCCGCCAATCGCGAGTAGGCCACCGATCAGGGACAGCGCGCGTCGAGCGCGGAAAGACAGGGAGGGTCGTGTCGTCGCCACGGGCATGAAAATGCCCGACGAACCCACGGAACGCGAGGCCCACGCGGGTCAATCTCGAAGACGCGCACCCGTCGGAGGTAACCCGCAGGAAGCGCCTTCACCGCGCTCGTACTTCTCGAGGATCGCGCTGACCTGCTGTAGCTGTTCTGGCGACGCGCGGATCTTGATCGTGCGTGCGCCCTCCGCGGATCTCGCCACGACCCTGGCCTCATGGTCTCGAAGCACCGGTCGTATCAACTCACCCGCCTCGCCGGGCGTCAGGCAACGCAGCAGAATCGTTTCTTCAATCATCGAAGGGACGGGCACCACCACCGTGCGCGCGACCACAAGCATGGCCACGAATACTGTCATCGCGAGCGCGGCGAAGGCCCATTTCCAAAAACGTCCACGAGGGCGCGCTTGGTGTGCGAGCACAGTCGGGTTGGCGTCACGCTGCATTTCGGCGAGCGCCGCATCAAACGAGTGCGCCGAGATGCCGGCTTCCGCGGCCGCCGCACGCAGGTCAGCCACGGATGAACCGGCGATGCGCGCGACGTCCAATTCGCTGGCGCGTTCCAGAAGACGCGTCGCGTCGTGCTCCGGCAGAACCTTGAGCTCTTGATCGGCTGGAGCGCGCTGCTGCACGGCGGACCTCGGTCGGCGGGTGGATGCTAATGTGAAGCGCCGGACGGCTCTGCTGTCAACTGCGGTGTTCGCGTTTCACGATGGCGACGAGGTTGGTCCACGGATGCTCGCGCGCATCGCGAAGCGCACCGGCTTACAGCCGGAGGATCTGTAGTGGGTGTCGCGCCGCACGGTATAACCTCGCGCCGCTGCAGACAGCGACGTTACCACATGTCGGTCCCGAACCTCGTGCATGAACGGACCGTGCGGCGTATGAACAAACAGACGAGGAGACGGCAGACAGGCGACGGGAGACCAAGAACAGCCGCGTCTGAGTCTGTCGTCTCCCGTCGTCCGTCATTCCACTGAAGACTCAAGAAGAAGGCCAGCAGCGTCTGCGTCTGCAGTCTCCAGTCCTCCGTCTCTACGTCTGTGGTTCTGTCTCGCCATCCCGAAAACGCCGTTTCGGGTGTTACTAGCGCGACGGCGGCGCGCAGTTCGGGTCGGGTGCCACGCGATACAGATGGCGCGAAAGAACCGCCAGCCACACCCAGCCGATGACGACGGCAAACCG
>JBEBIR010000910.1:0-1584 GCA_040080315.1 Gemmatimonas sp. | reverse complement strand
GTGGAGACTATGTCTCGTCGTTGGAGGCGATCAACGGCGGACACACGTGCGCGTTGAGCGCGAGTGGTGCTGCCTACTGCTGGGGGGTTGGCGGCAACGGTCAGCTCGGTGACGGAACAAGCACCAGTCGCAGTGTGCCAACGCTCGTGAGCGGTGGACTCACTTTCACCGCATTGTTCGCAGGGGCGAGATCCACATGCGCGCTGACCGCGGACGGCACAGCGTACTGCTGGGGGACAAACTCAAGTGGCGAAATCGGTGATGGAACCACAACGACGCGTCCATCTCCGGTTGCCGTGGCGGGCGGACTGAAGTTCAAGAACCTTGCCATTCGCAGCGGCGTGTCATCACATACCTGCGGCGTGACGATAGGCGGAGCGGCATACTGCTGGGGAGACAGTGGAACGAGTGGCGCACTCGGCGATGGGACCACGACCCCGCGATTGACGCCTACTGCGGTGACGGGTGGATTGAATTTTTCGTCGGTCGTGGCTGGCGGAACGATCTTTGGAAGTGCTCGCAGTTGCGGACTCACAACGGGTGCGGCCGCATACTGTTGGGGCACCAATTCAACCAGCGGACTTGGCAACGGAACCACCGGCAGCAGCGCTGTTCCTGTTCCGGTTTCCGGTGGACTGACCTTCATTTCCCTCGCCGCCTATTGGGGACACACCTGCGGCCTCACGGCGGCTCGAGCTGTGTATTGCTGGGGTCAGAATGATTCCGGTCAACTAGGCGACGGAACGCAGGTGGCGCGGCTGGTGCCCACGGCGGTCATCGGAGTGCCCTGAACGTGAAACTTCATCCGCTACCGTTCGCGCGACGTACACTTCGTCGGCCGATCATGTACAGACCCCGCATGGTTGTCGCGGCGCTGATGGTCAGTGCTTGTTCGGCCGGTTCCGACGGCGCGCTCTTCCGCGCCGACGCGATTCCGCTGCGACCAGCGACTGGACAGAGTCACGCGGAATGGACGAGCCAATGGAGAGCCAAGCTGGTTCCCTCGATCACTCTGCGTCGCGGAGAGCATCAGGGCGAAGTGCAAGGATCGTACTACTCCCGCGTCAAGGTCAGTTATCCAGTCTTTCTGGCCACACTGACGATTGAAAACAAGACGGGACATCAACTCGTCGCGAGCCGAAATCAATACCTCATTCAGACTGCGCTCGCGTCGCCGACTTCGTCCGCCGAAAAGACCTCTGCACTCGAAGTCATCGGCGGGCGGTTCCGTGAGGCACCGTCCGAAGACTATGCAGGAGTCGTTGAGGTTCGCGGCGACAAGGTCACACCAGACGTCGAGTTTGGCCTGATCGATGCTGTTGACACACTCGCCAGACGCGGGTTCTTCGGAAGCGGCCTGGATTTGTTCCTGACTTCCATGGGCGGCGGGAATCAGCTGGAACGCCGTTTTGAGAACGACTCATCGTTTGGGTCGGCCGAGCATGGCAAGTCGCTGCACGTGGTAAGCAACGATCTCCAGCTCACTGTGCGCGTGACGGCCGATCGAGAAGGCCCCGTGCATGTCATCAGCCCGATGATGACCTTTCGGGACGCGAAAGGGATTTCGATGTCCTTTCGCTATCT
>JBEBIR010000909.1:0-1587 GCA_040080315.1 Gemmatimonas sp. | reverse complement strand
TCTAACAGAGTACAGAGTACTGAGTACTTAGTACTCAGTTCTCTTTCTCCCCATGACGAAAAAAGCCGACCACCCAACGCTCCGCCGCCTCGCCTGGATTGCTGGCGCCGTCGCCGTTCTCTTCTTCACCATTGAAGGTGGTGAGTACGGGACGCGCGATTTGTGGTCGCAGAAGGGTCGCCGAGCGACGCTGGATGCTGAGGTGGCGCAGCTGAAACTGGATGTTGATTCGTTGCGACTGGAGCTCAAGGCGTTCAAGACCGACGACGCGAAGCTCGAGCGGCTGGCGCGCGAAAAGTACGGGATGGTGAAGGGTGGGAAGGAACTGTTGTACTGGATCGGGAACGGCACCGTACCGGCGAGAGATTCGACTGCGGCGATGGCGGATTCCACAGGGAAACGACTGCGTTAAGGGGTTGACTCGGCATCTCGCGCCACTAGGTTCCGCAGACTGACGCGGGGTGGAGCAGCCTGGTAGCTCGTCGGGCTCATAACCCGAAGGTCGCGGGTTCAAATCCCGCCCCCGCCATAGTGAAGTCTGAAGGAGTTTTCGCATCGGCCGGTCCTACCAGGGCCGGCCGTTTGCGTCGGTGCCTGAAGCCGGGTGCCAAGTGGGGCAGGGTAGCTCAGCTGGTCAGAGCGCACGACTCATAATCGTGAGGTCGGGGGTTCGAGCCCCCCCCCTGCTATTATCTAAGTCTATAGGTGCCATCAGGATAAACGTGCCACGCCGCGATCTGCGGCGGGCACGTTTTGCGCGTGCATGGCCCGGATCTTGGCACAAAACGCCGGGTGTCAGTCTGTTGCATGCGCACTCCAAACAGTGCATGTAGCTATACATTCAGTCATGAGTGCTCTACATTCAACATCATGCCACGTCCTCCTCGCCGAGTTCGCGAACCGGTCCAGGTGTATCTGGAAGCCTCCGAAAAGCAGCTCCTGGATGAGTTGTCGCTTCGCACGTCGTTGAGTCGTGCGGAATTGCTGCGTCGCGGTCTTCGCCGGCTGGCCGTGGAGATGACCACGGATGCCATGCCGGGCCAGTCGCTCACGTCGCTGATTGGGGCACTCGGCGACGACGCGGACATTCCGAGCGACTTGTCGGTTCGCCACGACGACTATCTGTATCCCGATGCCGACGCCACGGGCCACGATTGATACCGGGGCGTTGCTCGCGCTCGCCTCACCGCGCGATCAGTATCACGCCCGAGCGGTAAGTATCGCGCGCGCACATCTGGCCAAGGGCGGGCGCTGGGTTGGTTCGGTGCTGGTGTTGGCAGAACTGCACGGGCATCTGTTGCGATGGCGCGAGCCACGCATTGCGCATCGCGTACTGGACGCCGTGCGTCGCGATACCGCGTACCAATGGATCGCCGTCGACGATGCGCTCATTGATGCCGCAACCTCCAACTGGCTGCTGCGCTTTCCCGACCAGCGACTCTCACTGACTGACGCCGTGACGTGCGAGTTGATGGCGCGGGAGCGCATTGGCAGTGTGTTTGCGTTTGATCAGGACTTCGTCGTGGCCGGGTATTCGCTGCAGGAGTGACGTCGAGTAGCTCGCGCCGACGAGCCACGCAGTACACA
>JBEBIR010000908.1:0-1588 GCA_040080315.1 Gemmatimonas sp. | reverse complement strand
TTCGTCCGGCCGGCCGCGTTCACCGACGGCTCGCGCCACTTGAACTCGGTGGGATGACGCGCATAGAACGCGCGCAGCATGCGGATGCCGAGTTCCACCGGACGCACGGCGTTGCGATCGATGACGCGCACGTGGATCATCGGAATCTTCTGGCCGCCAAACTTGTAGCCGGCTTCGATGGTGCGCGTGGCAGTGTCGAATCGCACCCCCGGCAACTTGAGCGCATTGAGCTCGGCGGCGATCGCGACGTGATCGGTGAGATACGCGGCGCCGATCAAGGTGAACGGGGCATCTGTGCCTCGGCCTTCCGTGGCATTGGTGCCCTCGAAGAACACCGTGCCGGGATACAACAACTCGGCGTCGAGTGTGCGCAGATTCGGCGACGGGTTCACCCGTGGAATTTTCGTTTCGTCGAACCACATGGCGCGGCGATAGTTCTTCATCGGAATCACCGTCACCTGCGCATCAATCAACTTCGTTCCGGCCAGAAAGCGCAGTAACTCGCCCGGTGTGAGGCCGTAGCGCAATGCCACCGGATGCTGCCCCACCAGCGACGCGAATCGCGGATCGAGAATATTGCCTTCAATGCGGTCGGCCCGAATGGGGTCGGGGCGGTCGAGCACAATGATCGGTTTCTTGGCCGACGCCGCCACCAGCGCTAGCGTCCACTGATAGGTATACACGCGCGCACCGACATCCTGAATGTCATACAGCAGCACGTCGATGTCTTTGAGCATCTCCGGCGTGGGCGTCTCGACATCGCCGTACAGCGAGTACACGCGCACACCAGTGGCGGAGTCGACGCTGGAGCTGATCTTCTCGCCGGCCTTCGCCACTCCGCGGATTCCGTGTTCCGGCCCGTACAGCGCCGTGAGCTTCACGCCTGGTGCCTTGAACAGCAGGTCGATCGTACTCGTGCCCTTGCGATCGCGGCCCGAGTGATTGGTGAGGAGTCCGACGCGCTTGCCCCTGATCAGGTGCAGCGAGTCCGAGAGCAGCACTTCGACGCCGGGCACGACGCCCGCAGTGGATTGCGCGGGAAGTGCGGCAAGGGGGCTGACGCAGGCGAGTGCCAGCCAGAGTGTTGAGAGAGTTGGACGCATGACAGAAAGCATGCTACCGCGACAGGCACTACGTCAACGCATCAGCCAACGGTGCGCGTGTAGGCATCCAATCGCGCATAGGACAGCTCCATCCCGCTCACCCCCCCGGTGGCCAGCGCGCGCTCACGATCCGCCTTCGACGGATAGGTGATCGTCATCGTCATCAGCGTGCGCCCTTCGGACTCGGTGAGGACCACAGTGTTGATGGTCTCCGGCCAGTCTGCGCCCCACGACTCCGTGGCAACCAGGCGTTCGGGTGGCACGACTTCCAGATACGTCCCCACCATGCTCATCTCGGTGCCGTTGGCGCGACGCCAGACGAAATGCCATTGACCGCCAACTCGAAGGTCGATTTCGCACACCGGCATCGTCCATCCTTCTGGTCCAGTCATCCAGTGTGGCACATGCTCTGGTTTGGTCCAGGCATCAAAGATGACGTGACGGGGTGCGTCGAACACGCGTGTGGCGACCACGTCAACATCGTT
>JBEBIR010000907.1:0-1589 GCA_040080315.1 Gemmatimonas sp. | reverse complement strand
CGCGTGTGCGACGCGAGGTCGCGCGTGTGACTGTGACAGATGGTCACGGTCGCATTGCCGCCGCCGCGCGCCTGCATCAGGAGCGCCGCCATCGGCTTCCCGACAATATTGCTGCGGCCCACCACCACGGCGTCGGCACCTCGCGTTTCCACACCACTGCGCCGCAGCAATTCGATCACGCCGCCGGGTGTGCACGACACAAATCCATCCGTGTGACCAATGAGCAGCTTGCCGACGTTTACGGGGTGAAAGCCATCGACATCCTTGTCCGGTCGTATGTGACGGATGACGGTGTCGGGATCGATCTGCGATGGGAGCGGCATCTGCACGAGAATGCCATGCACCGACGGGTCGCCATTGAGCCGCTCGACGAGCGCGAGCAATTCCGCCTGACTGGTTGATGCCGGAAGGCGCACCGTGGTGCCGACCATGCCCGCCGCCTTCGAGGCCTTCTCCTTCGCGCCCACGTACGTCGCACTGGCCCCGTCGTCACCCACCAGCACCACAGTGAGTCCCGGCACAATGCCGTGGATCGCCAGCGCCGCCACCTCGCGCGTCACTTCCTCGCGAATGGCGCCGGCGATCGCCTTGCCGTCGATCAGGTCAGCGCGCAAAGTCCACCGCCCGACTCTCGCGAATGACCACCACCTTGATCTGTCCGGGATACTGCAATTCTGATTCGATGCGACGCGCAATCTCCTCGGACAATGCCGTCATGCGCGCATCATCAACCTGTTCGGGCGTCACCACCACGCGCACTTCGCGTCCCGCCTGAATCGCGAACACGCGCTCCACACCCCGATAGCTCGACGCGATCTTCTCCAGTCCCTCCAGTCGCTTCACGTACGTTTCAAACGCTTCGCGTCGCGCACCCGGGCGGGAACCCGAGATGGAATCGCCCGCCTGCACCAACACCGACACTTCACTCTCGTGCGGCACGTCATCGTGATGCGCGGCGATGCAGTTGACGACGAGCGGGTTCTCGCCGTATTTGGTGGCCACCTCGACACCCAGCTGCACGTGCGTGCCCTCGTGCTCGTGCGTGAGCACCTTGCCGACATCGTGCAGCAACGCGCCGCGCTTGGCGAGCGCGACATCGAGTCCAAGCTCTGCCGCCATCATGCCCGCCAGCCACGCCACTTCCTTGGAGTGCGAGAGAATGTTCTGCCCGTAGCTGGTCCGCCAGCGCATGCGCCCAATCAGCTTGATGAGCTCGGGATGCAGTCCGGTCACACCAACTTCGTAGGCCGCCTGTTCGCCCGTCTCGATGATGGTTGCTTCCACTTCCTTGCGGGCCTTCGCGACCACTTCTTCCATGAGCCCGGGATGAATGCGACCATCGCTCACCAGCTTTTCAAGCGCCAGACGCGCCGTCTCGCGACGCACCGGATCGAAGCAGGACACGACCACGGTATCCGGCGTGTCATCGATGATGACGTCGACACCGGTGGCCAGTTCGAACGCGCGAATATTGCGGCCTTCGCGGCCAATAATCCGACCCTTCATTTCATCGTTGGGGAGTGACACCGCCGACACCGTCGTCTCCGCGGTGGTCTCCGCCGCCACGCGCTGGACGGCTAGTGCCACGA
>JBEBIR010000159.1:0-7527 GCA_040080315.1 Gemmatimonas sp. | reverse complement strand
CCGTCCCTCCTTGCCGGCGCTGCGGTGCTGGTTTTCCTGGCGCTTGTTGCGTCGTTTGCAGTGAGTAAATCATGACTATCAAAACCTGGATAGCGGAGTTTTACCCTATCACGGCAAAGCGGGCCGCTAAGGGTAGCGCACTGGACGCAACTATCCATTCGTTGCGCAAGTGGGAAGGCAGGCGCCCCGAGGCGATGGCTCGACACGGGGTGTCCCTTGGGTGGCAGCACGAAATCTACGACGGTAAGAGCACGTTCATGTTCAGTGGGGAAACCTGTGCTCTGTGTGTGAAATACCGCCTGACCTGGAGTGGCGTGTGTGGAGAGTGCCCGCTCTACCTTGCGCGCGACAAGGTTCCGTGCGATGGGCGGATGCCCGGCGAAGACATCTCTCCGTATAACGCCTTCAGCCCCGAGCCGATGATTGCATGGCTCGAAAAAGCCCTATCGGAGTGCAAATGAACAAAGCCCTTAAGGTGGCTCAAATGAGCACCTGGTACGTCTCCCACAGCCCGCGCAGGCTGTACCGCACATGGCGGTTGATCCGGCGTACTCGTGGCCCTATCGCTTCTCTGGTGGCGCTCTGGCGATACTGGACATCTAAACCGGAGTTTTGAACATGATGTCTGAAGTAAAAGACGGAATGAGCAGCAGCGGCAAGGGCCTGGCGGAACTGCGCAAGCCGTTCCAGCCGAACCAAATCAGCAAACTGCCCAAGCCGAGCAAGGCTCAGACTGAGGCGCTGAAGGCGAATTTCAAGCTGGGGCAACGCTGCGCCATGTGCGCCGGATGGCACCAACCTGATGTTGTCCATTTGGATTACGTCGGCCACGCAGCGCTCACTGACCGGCTGCTCGATGCTGATCCAATGTGGTCGTGGGAGCCGCTTGCATTCGGGCCCGAGGGCTTGCCGATAATCGACACGCTGGGCGGGATGTGGATTCGCCTCACAGTCTGCGGCGTTACCCGGCTTGGATACGGTGACGCAGGAGAAAAGAGCGGACCCAACGCCATCAAGGAGGTCATTGGAGACGCGCTGCGCAATGCTGCCATGCGCTTCGGTGCGGCCTTGGAACTGTGGCACAAGGGCGAGCTACACGTCGAGGATAAACCCAAGGGCGTCGTCGCGGCTGTGGTTGACTCACTCCCTACACTGAGCCAAGAAGATAGGGAATACTACGATCAACTTGCCGACGACGTGACGAAGACGTTTATCAACCTGGGGGCAATGAAGGCGCTGGAGCGTGTGATGTTGGAGAAACTCGAAGTCGAGCAGCGCGTTCACCTGGAACAAAGGCTGGACAGTAAAGTGCGCAGCGGGCTCAAGCAGGCCGCAGACCTGAAGCGAGCAGAGAAGGCAGGAAAGCGTTTAGAGTGATGGACTCCGAGCGCGGGGTTATGCGTCACTGGTGAACGGGGGAACGAATGCTGAGTTGCTATTGCGACAACGACGATGCGGAGTGGTGGTACGACGACACTGGGGATGTTGGCCCGCTCACGACCAAGCGCATGCGGCGCTGCTGCTCATGCAAAGAGCGGATCGCAGTGGGCGACGATTGCCGGCCAATTTATCGTTGGCGGTCTGTCGATTACGACAGCGAGCCGCGTGTCATTTCGTACATCTACGGCGACGAATACCCGCTGACGACGTGGTACCTGTGTGATCGGTGCGCAGGGCTGTATGAGTCACTCGACAGTCTTGGGTTCTGCAATCTACTTGGGCAAGACCTGCGGGAAGCCTGCCGCGAGTACGCGCAGATGCAGCGCGATGCGGGCGTGTTCCGTGGGCACATGGCATGCTGACGCCTAACGTCAACGGTGAGCCGCCGCAAGGCCGGGCGGTTTGAATTGAGCGGGGCGCAGCCTCGCGGAAAGGCTGGAGATGAAACTGAAGGTTGTGCCGAACGGCGTTAGCATGCAGCCTGAGACTGATGCGGAACGGTGCCAACTCGATGTACTGAAGCGCGGACTTGTATTGGCGAATCTCCACTACTTCGACTGGGGAAGTCCTGATGTTGGTTACGGGACCACGCTGGTTGTGAAAGAACTGGAGCCGTCGCCGAACGGTGACTATGGCGTGCGCAGTTGGTTTGAACTGCTGGCCGCAAAGATCAGGGCCTGCAAGGCGCCGATGCTGAGCGCGGGCGGCGGGGATGACATCCCGCTTTGACGCCTAAAACGTCTCGTGGATGAGGCAAAAGGAAAACGCAATGAGAGGTTACGCGGCCATTGGCCTAGACCACCCGAAGTGCCCCGCAAACGTGGGTGGCGCGATGCGCGCGGCCGGGTGCTATGGCGCTGCAATGGTGGCAATGTCTGGGCACAGATTCGGAAAGGCGCCTACCGATGTGCAAAAGCAGTGGCGCCTGACTCCTGTAATTCAGACCGAGGACTTGCGACTGGTGATTCCATACGACTGCGTTCCGGTGGCAGTTGACTTGATCGATGGCGCGCAGTCGTTGGCGGACTACAGGCATCCGGAGCGTGCTTTCTACATCTTTGGCCCGGAAGATGGCACGCTCGGCGTGCGAGTTCTCTCATGGTGCCGCGATGTGGTTTACGTTCCAACGGTTGGGTGCATGAATCTCGCGGCGACAGTGAACGTCGTTCTGTATGACCGTGCAGCGAAGGGCTGCAAGACGTATACAGGATGAGGCGCGGGTACCCCGGGGCACGTCGCCTCGATCCGATGGTTAGGCGCGGTGGCTGACCCCACCGGGTTGGACAGTAGCACGAGCCGATGCGTACTCGCATGGGCGGTTTGAAACCGGCTCGCGCATCGGGCCAACAGGAGAAGAGAGAATGAAGTTTCGCAAGAAGCCAGTGGTGATTGAGGCATTCCAGATGACCCGCGAGAGCCGCCAAGATAACAGCGAATGGCCAGAGTGGTTGAACCGCGCATGGAACGGCCCCGAGGGACAGGCCGGAACCGTGGGGTGCGTTGACTTCCCAAACAGCGACGGCACCGATGAATTGAACATCGTGACGCTCGAAGGCGTCCATCGCGTGACGTGGGGCGACTGGATCATTCAGGGCGTGAAGGGCGAACTGTACCCTTGCAAGCCTGACATCTTCGCGGCGACCTACGAACCCGCGTGACTTTGGGGCCTAACGTTGCGGTTGAGCGGCAGGCCCGTACCCGGGACTGTCCGCCTCGAACCGCTGGTTAGGCCACACGATGGAGAAACAAGATGATTGATGAGTTCACGCAAGCCGCAGCGCAGCAGACCTTCGACGACAGCATTCGACGCTGCCCATACTGCGCGCACGAATACCAGCCAGAGGCAGAAACCTACAGCGAGGACGTGCGCGAGGAAGAGTGCGAGGGGTGCGGCAAGACGTACCACCTGCACGACAGTTTCTCGGTCACGCACTACGCCACCCCGGATTGCGAGTTGAACGGCGAAACGCACGACTGGCAAGACCGGGCCGTGCGTGGCAGCAGGATGCACCCGTTTTGCATGAAGTGCGACAAGTTCATGCCGATGAGCCTTGTGGCCTAACGTTTGAATTCAGCCGCCGGTACTCCGGTCGGCTGGAATGAATGGTTAGCCGGCTTGGTGCCGGAGCGAAAGGAAAGAAGATGACTCGATACGTGGTGTGGCGCCCTGACTACGGTCAGACGCGAGAAGACGGGTGTGAATTTGATGCGCACAGCCCGCAAGACGCTTGCGAGCAGTGGGCCGAACAGGACGACAGTAGGAGCGCCGATTACCTGATTGTGCGCGGCAACAGCGCCGAGGTGATGGTCGCGGAGGCTTACTCGTCTCTGCCGCCGTTCCGCTACAGCGTAAGCGGTGAATCGGTGCCGAGCTACCGCGCGACGATGTTGCATGGGAAGCCGGCTAACGTAGAGCTAAGCGGACAAGGAGGCGCAAATGACCACTGAAAACGAGACGACGCGACCCGCCGACGCAGGTCCGCTTGAGCGCCAGGTTCGGCGTCTTGGGTGGTGGGCGCGCATGCGAGTGAACGCCATTGACGTGGAGTTGGCTGGGCTGCGAGCCAAGCTCAGCGCAACGCAAGGCGCAATTCGAATGGTGGCGGAAGGTTCGAGCATTCCGGGCTCGCTTGTGTACGACATGCGCGACTTGCCGCGCCAGATTGCAGAGCTGGAAGAACGCAGGCGGCAAACGTTGACGCCGAACGATGGCGATCAGCCGCGCCCGTAGGGCGTCGGCTGGATCAACTTGTTAGGCTGGTGAACGAAGGCACAGACGATGGAAACCGAAACGATAGACCGACTCTTTTTGGAACTCTCGCAGTTCACGCGAGCCACGACAGCAAAGGAACTGGCGCTGCGCGAACCGATGATGACATACACGGTGAATCAACCGAACAACGCCAACGCGCGGACACTCGGAGAGGCGTGCCAGATGGCAGCGGAATCGCCTGGTGGAGACTACATCGACCAGGGGCTACAACTACTGCGCGAGTTGGAAAAGCAGAGGATTCGGCGTGGTGAAGTTGAAGCCTAACGTTGCGGTTGAGCGCGCGGCCGAAGGCCGTCCGCTCGAACCGCTGGGTTAGGCAGAACCTCTAGGAGATGCCAAGTGACAGACCGAGAATTAGGTGCTGGATGGCGGCTGCTGGGAGAGGCTGGCGGAGGGTCTTGGAACCGCGAGACGCGGCCGCGCGTGGACACGGCTCCGACGCAGGGGAAACTGTTGTGGGAAGCAACATGACGGCTAACGTTGGAGCTAAGCCGCACATTGCGGCGCAGAAGGAGCAGCCATGACAGACGAGATTCCCCGCCGCGATGTGTCGGCCTTGAGCGATGGGTTAGGCTTGCCGCCGAAGCGAGATGTTGTTGGCCTGCTGCGGAACCTTGAACGCCATGGCGAAGACAACATTTGGCGCACGGCACAGCAAGCGCGTGAAGAGGTCGAGTTGCTGCGCAAGCGTGCAGGTGAATTGCTGCATCGGGCGCAACGGACAATAGAGGCGGATGATGCTCGCTCACTGTCACAGAACCACATTGAAACGCTACGTGCGGCGTGCAGGTTCATGGCGGAAGTGTTGAAGCCTAACGACGGAGGTAACCCGCAATGACCGGCGCAACCAAACCTGAGAACACGAGCCAGAGCGACCCGCCGGGCATTGTCGGCGTTGACCGACAGGTTAGGCAACGGTGTTCGCACTGCGGACGCGAGATTGTGGGCCGCCCAGCGCGCCACTTCGGAACGCACGTTGCACACCAAGAGGACGAGTGCTTACGAATACTCCACGCCGAGATCGAACGGCTGCACGAAGCGCTGCGTCGCAATAGAACGTGGGGTGCGGTGTCGCCTGAATGGAGCTACACCATAGCTCAAGGTGTTCGCGACTGGGTGGATGGCGGCATGACTGGCGACCTACCGGCGCTTCCTGATTGGGCGGGGCCTAACGTTTGAATTCATCGGCACCCGAAGGGTGTCCGGTGGAATGAAGGGTTCGGCCTCACCCATGACGAAGCCACAACCGATAGAGAGCAGAGAATGAACCTGATTGACTACCTGAAAACCAACGCCATCCAGTGCGAGCCGGAAGAGGCTGACGCTGACGTGATTTTCTTCGGCGTGCGCAAAGGCCCAGAAGCAACGGCCGACGCGCTGAAAGCTGCGATGGCAGCCCATAAGGGAGAGTTCTGCGACCTGAACCCGTTGGACGGCCAGGAACACAGCTACATCGAGTTGGGCGGCTGGGTTGGCGACCAGGGCGCCGCGCTGTCGCTGATCGGACTGGGCGCTGCGCTGGGAGCCTGGAAGTTGCTGACGCCAAAGACGATGCTGGGCGACCTGTGCCCGCCAGACATGGTGCAGCAGATGGCCGGGATGGGCATGGTCAGCATGCAGGCCGCGTGAAGCCGAACGACTGACATGAACGGCCTGCCCAACCAACGTCACAAACAGGACCAGCCTCCCCGGGCAGGTCCGTTCGATGGAACAGTTATGCGCCCGGTGGAGTTTCGTACCGTTGCGGCGCTCTATGTGGAGCCGGCCGGCTGCTACGTTGGTGTGCCTGGCGTTGACCCGTGGGACGAGTCCCGCGACGCTCGCAGGTACGCTGGGCCGCACCCCGTGGTTGCACACCCGCCGTGCCAGCGCTGGGGCCGGTTCTGGCACGGCAGCACGCGCAAGCCGCACCAATACAAGCTGGGCGACGACGGCGGATGCTTCGCTGCCGCGCTGGCTACCGTGAAGCGATGGGGCGGCGTGCTTGAGCACCCAGCGCACAGCAAAGCATGGGCGGCGCACGGCCTGTTCGCTCCGCAGTTTGGCGCGGGGTGGCAGCGCGCAACGTTGGACGGCGGCTGGACTTGCTACGTGGAGCAGGGGCACTACGGCCACACCAGTCGCAAACCGACATGGCTTGTCGTGTTTGGCGTGGACTACGAAGACCTGCCGGAACTGAATTGGGCCAAGGGAGAACAGCGCTTGCCGGCCTGGATGGTGGAGCGCTACGGGTACGAGAAGGCCAGGCGCATCGGCGTGGTGGCGATGGTGGGCGGGAAGAACAAGACCGCGATCAGGAACGCCACGCCTGAGCCTTTCCGCGACCTACTGCTTTCGATAGCGCGGCAGGCGCATAACGTGATATAGGGCGCACGACTTGCCATATGAGGCAAGTTCTGGGTGGCCTATGCCTAGTTTCTCAGAACCAGGTTATGTGTCACGGGGCCTCGTTCGCACTCTGCACAATCACGGCCCACCGCTGGAGCGACTCTAGGGCTGCTTCTGACCGTTCAAGTAGTCCTTCAGCGTGATCAACCAGGCCTCTAGCCTCTTGCGCCAGAGCAAGGCTTCCAGCGAGTAGTCCTTCACATCGTTGGAGCTTGGTTTCATAGCCTCGGCAGGAGGCGCCGGCAGGGTCACTGTTGGGCGGGGCGGCGGCGCGTCTTTCGAGGTCGTTGCGCAGCTCGTCAGCAGTGCGAAGAGCATCAGCCAGCCCCACAGCGCGAGCCGCTGCCTTTTGTTCAAGCCGGGTGAGTTTGTCATTGAGTACCCCAGTGTTTGCGGCGTTGGCGCGCTTGAGTAGCGCGCTGACCTCATTGCCGGCCGCTACAGCGACGCGATCCGATTCCTGCCACGCTGCCATCACCTTGGCCTCTCCGGCCGCGTAGTGGCTCGATCCCTGCCATTCCCAGGCAAACCACGCCCCTACAGCAAGCGCAGCGCCTCCGAGTAGGACGTATGGATTGGGTAGGCCGAACATCATCACACCACAGCGGATTCGAGTGCGCCGCGAATGGTTACAGTGATCGGCTCATCTCGCTGCTCGGCCATCAGCATCTTGCCGAACAGGCTGGCAAACGCAATTGCGGAGTGCCCTACCGCGTTCTCGTAGCGCTCTTGGCCTGGCAGCAGGCACCCCTCAGTGTTCGCCGAAGTGTTGCCAGGGTGGATGCGGATGCCCGTGAACCCAGGCACGTCCAGCAGATGAGGAAGCCGGCGCTGGAAGCGGTTGCTGTAGTCGATCACGACCTTGTAGGTCCCGCGCGGGATCGCGGTTTCGCCCTTGATCTTCCATTCCTCAACCGGCCGGCCCG
>JBEBIR010000906.1:0-1595 GCA_040080315.1 Gemmatimonas sp. | reverse complement strand
TTCAACTCTTCTACCTTCCCGCTCCCCAGATACGTCGCCGGATGCGGGCGGTCCAGTAACTGGGTCAGCGTTCCCACCACGACGGCACCGGCCGTATCAGCGAGTCGCGCAAGCTCGTCGAGATGTTCGTCCGCATGCTGCCGCGCAAAGCTGCGCTTCGAGGGCGCGCTGACCAGCACGGCGCGTTCGACCGACTGCGTAAGTGAGATTGGCTCGCGACTGATGGGACGATTCCTGAGGCGTAAGAGGCTGACGAATGCCGACTGTGTGGAAACTAGCGGCTGGTTCCGCTCGACGACGAGTATCGACCGGTGCGGTCGTAGGGTCGCGTGAAGTTTCCCAGCGGTGTCGCGACGGTGAAATCGCCGCGCACACGATAGTTGATCGTGCCCGCGGTGATCAGCGAGCGACCGGCGGCGCCGAGCCCGGCGTACGTGAATCGCACTGGCAGGCGCACGGTCGAGGAATCGCCCTCAGGCACGACAAACCGGCCGTCCAGCACGCCGTCTCCAAGCTTGATGCTGTCGACGTCGACCCGATACGTCATCGACAGCGCGTCGAGCTTGTAGCTGTTTGGATTGTACACCGACAACACAACGTCCACACTGCCGCCGGTCAGGCCAAGACCCGTGACCACAAATTCCTTCAGCGTGACAACGGGCTCCTTGAAGGAAAGGCCTCCCAGTGACGAGCAACCGGAGATGGCCACGATCGACACGGCAACGCCGGTGGCCAGTACCCTACGCACACGCGCAGCACGTCGGGTAGTGGTCGTCGCGGACGGATCAATGCGCGTCACGGGAGATCTCCGGCAGTGGGGTCAATATCCGCGGAACGCGTTCGTCGCTCCGCCCACCAGGCCAATCGCCTGGCAATGTCACGTTCGAAACCAAACGGTCCGGGTTGGTAAAAACTCGCACCTTCCAGTGACTCCGGAAGATAACTCTGCGGAATGAACGCCTCCGGAACGCTGTGCGCGTACTGGTACCCGCTCCCATACCCGAGTTCCTTCATCAGGCTCGTTGGCGCATTTCGCAGATGCAAGGGCACCGGCGCCGCGGGTGTCGCGCGCGCGGCCTCCAGTGCCGCCGACCACGCTTCGTACACGCGCGCCGATTTCGGCGCCGTCGCCAAATACACCGCGGCTTCGGCCAGTGCCAGGTCGCCTTCCGGCGATCCGAGTCGTTCATACGCTTCGGCCGCGGTCATGGCCACACTCAACGCCTGCGGATCGGCCAGCCCGATGTCTTCGCTCGCCATCCGCACCATCCGTCGCGCCAGATAGCGCGGATCTTCGCCGCCCTCGATCATACGCGCCAGCCAGTACAACGCGCCCTGAGGATCGCTGCCGCGCAGCGCCTTGTGCAGCGCCGAGATCAGATTGAAGTGCCCTTCGCCACTCTTGTCGTAGTGCGGAACGCGGTGTTGAACGGCCGCTTCGATGTGTGACCGCTGAATCTCGGCGCCGTCGTCGATCAGCGCCGCCGCCGCTTCCAGCAGGCCCAGCGTTCGTCTGGCATCGCCATCGGCCTGCTCAGCCAGCAACGCCTGCGCATCAGCCGTCATCGTCAACCGCCGCGCACCCAAACCGCGCT
>JBEBIR010000905.1:0-1595 GCA_040080315.1 Gemmatimonas sp. | reverse complement strand
TGTATAAGAGACAGGGCCAAGCGCGATTCCCGAGGCCCAGTGTCAGGGGCGCTTTGCGGCACGTTTGGGGTTGCTGTTGCACGATGCCTGGAACGACGAAACCCTTCGCGTCGTGGAGACGACGGCAGAAGATTTCCTCTTGCCCTTGGTCGGCGAAAGCTGGCGCGATCTTGCCGGTGAGTCGCGTACGCTCGCAGGACCGATGCTTCAAGGCGAGGGATTGGTCGCGTCGGCTGTGCACGTGCATGACAATGGCGAATCTGTGGTGCTGCGTTGCGTCAATGTCACAGCGAAGCCCACGCGCGGACACTGGACGATGCCGTACGTCGGAACATGGAAGCATCGGCGCACGCGACTGAACGGCACAGCGATTGGCGAGTGGGTGAGATCCAGCGGCGTGCTCGAGTTCGACGCCGGCCCGCGCGAAGTCGTGACGCTGGAACTGAGTACTGAGTACTGAGAACTGAGTACTGAGTTCTCAGTTCTCAGTTCTCAGTTCTCAGTTCTCAGTTTTCCCCAACGCGTCGCCAATCAGCGTGCACGCTACCACCGTCGCGATCAGCATGACGCCTGGTGCCAGGGCGATCCATGGCGCGACCAGCAACCAGTCGCGTCCACCGGCGATCATGTTTCCCCAGCTTGGCGCTGGTGGTTGGATTCCAAGGCCTAGAAACGACAAGCCGCTTTCCAACAGGATGGCGTTTCCCACTCCCAGTGTGATGGCGACCACCGCGCTGCCGAGCGAATTGGGCAGCACGTGTCGCCAGAGTACCCTCGCCGGTGGAACTCCGAGTGCGGATGCCCCTTCAACGAACGAGAGCACGCGAACCCGCAACACCTCCGCGCGCACCAGTCGCATCACGGACATCCAACCGGTGAGCGCTAGCACCGCCACCACCACCTGCAGACCCGGCCCCCACAGCGCGGCCGTGACCAGCAGCAGGACCAGACGCGGCACCGCCAGCAACGCGTCTCCCACTGCAAGGATCGCGCGCTCAACCAGCCCCCTGCGCCAAGCGGCAAGCGCGCCCAGCGCGACGCCAATCGTACCGGCCAGCACCGAGCCGACCACGCCGACGCCCAGCGAAATTCGCGCCGCGAGCCAGAGTCTCACCATTACATCGCGACCGAATGCATCGGTACCCAGCAGGTGCCACTGTCCGAGCGCATCGCGCGAAAGTGGTGGTGTGAGTCTGCGCGCCAGCACGTCGGTGATCGCGTTCGGATCACGCGCACCAAACCATGGCCACACGAGGGCCGCGACGCCCATGGCTACGAGCATGCCTATACCAACGAGCAGTCGTCGATCACGCGGTGACGAGTCGAGCGCGGGTGGGCGAGACGCGAAAGTCACGCTCATGAGCGTTGCTCCGCCGCATCGCGCATCGAGCGTTGCCTTGGATCGAGTCGCAGCAAGAGGAGATCGGCGGCGAGATTGGCCGCTATCACCGCGCCCGCATACATCAGCGTCAGTGCCAGCACGACGGGATAGTCGCGAGCAGCGATCGAAGTCAGCAGCGTGCGACCAAGTCCGGGCCAGGCGAATACCTGTTCGACGAACACGGATCCCGCAATCACGCCGGGCCGCGTGAGTC
>JBEBIR010000158.1:0-7556 GCA_040080315.1 Gemmatimonas sp. | reverse complement strand
ATTCGTCCGCGCGAGCGCGTGGAGCGGATCGCGCATGAGCACGTTGTGAAACGTGAGCAGCGCCGAGTCATACTGCTGCTGCATCATCTGCGCCCATCCCAGCAGGGTTTCCGCTTCGTTGTCGCCCGGCGTGAACTCCAGCGCGCGCCGCAAGGCCACTTCGGCGCCAGCCGCGTCACCCAACGACAGTTTTGACCATCCCTTCTCTACAAATGTCGACGCACCCAGGTGATCAACACGGCCCGACACCACTGGACGCTCGGCGGCCGGCGCGGAGTGTGCCGCAGCAGGCGCCGGCGAATGCGCACCATCCAATTGCTTCCATTGGCTTACCAATGCCTTGACCGACTCCTTGAAGGCGGCCTGCCGGCGAAGGGCCGCGTCGGCGTCGCGAAACAACGCGATGATGTCCTGCTTGACCCGATCGCGATCGGCCGACGCCGGATTCGCCGCCAGTTCCTCAGCGATCGCCGCGTATCGTTCCGCCAACTCGCGATTGTCGGGCACGAGCGATACGGAAGGTGCGGAACGTGAAGTGGTCACGACGTCGACTGAAGGATGAAGAAGCGACGTCACGAACTCGTCGCGGACGCGCGGGAGCGGTTGACGTCCGTGGCATGGTGGGTTGCCTCGTACACGGCGCGCACCACCCGCAGCATGTCCAGCACCTGCACCTCCTGATCGTGACGGACGAACCGGCCGCGAACGGCGCGCGGCATGGTAGACTCGCTGAATGCAACCACCGGTTCAAGCGGCCGCACAAGTGCCGCATCGATTGTGGCCACTTCGTACACCGCGTCCACCGTGGCCGCGATCCATACGTCCTGCACCGAGAACACGAGTGTGCGCTGACCGGCCGCCGGGCGGACATCCGGCGCCGACCCCGCTTCCGACGCGCGTGACGACGTCGCGCCGCCCAATGCCGCGCGGAAGTCGATGATCGGGACCTGTTGTCCGGCATGCTCCACCACCCGCGCACCGTGCTCACCCGATGGCGTCTGTCGCAGTACACGTTCGACCGATTCGGCCGGCGCCGCGTACCGCTGTCCGTCGAGAGAGAAGATGACGAAGGTCGCGCGATCGATGATCGGCGCGGCCTGACGGTGGCGCATCGTGAACGCAGCCGTTGACCGAAACCGTGGTGCAGTCATGAAGACAACTCCGCGCCTAAGGGCGCATCAATGAGATTGGCAATCGTGTCGGAAATCCGGTCAAGCGTGACCACGTGTTCGGCACCGGCGTGTTGCAATGCAGCCATGGGCATTCCAGCAATGACGGAGGACTCACGGTCCTGGACCACGCCGCGCCCGCCGGCATGCCGGATCGCAAAGAGACCAGCGGCGCCGTCGCATCCCATGCCCGTGAGTACCACACCGGTGCAGGCCGCGCCGTAGACCAACGCGGCCGACGTGAACAGGTGATCGGCGGCCGGTCGCACGCCCCACAGTGTGGGCTCTGTATCCAGCAAACAGCACGTCACCCCGCTTACCACACCAACGCGCAGATGAAATCCACCTGGTGCCAGATAGGCGTGGCCGGCGAGCACCGGCGCCAGATGCTCGGCCTCCCGCACCATCAGACGGGCGCCGCCATCGAGCCGTTGCGCCAAGCTGCGGGTGAATCCCGCTGGCATGTGTTGGACAATCAGCACCGCCGCCTCAGCAAATCGCGGCAACATCGGCACCACGCGCGCGAGCGCGGCCGGGCCGCCCGTCGATGCCGCAATGCACACCACCTGGGTCGCCGCGCGTTCCTGATCGAGCCGCGTGCGCGGTCGGTCGGCGCGAGCGATCGTTGCATCACCGTTCGCGTGCACGTCCACACCTCGCCCGCTGGTCGCCAGAAGTGGAAGGCGATTGGCACAGGCGGCCGCGCGCAACGCGTCCAACAACTGTTCGCGCACGCCGTCAATATCGAGACTGATGGCGCCGGACGGCTTGCGCACGAACTCGACCGCACCGAGTTCCAGCGCGCGCAGGGTGGTGTCCACGGCTGCGCCGGCGCTCAGCATCACCACCGGACGCGGCGCGTCACGCATGATCTGGCGCAGCGCCTCCAGTCCGTCCTGTCCGGGCATGTCGACATCCAGCGTGACGATATCCGGATTCAGCGCATGCACCTGCGCGAGCGCGTGCACGCCGTCGCGCGCCGTGCCCACCACATCGAACTCGCCACTCTCGGCGATGACATCGCTGACGAGCCGTCGCATGAACGCGCTATCGTCGGCGACCAGCACACGTGCGGGCACGCGACGCGCCGCGGCGCCGTTAGAGCCGTTAGAGCCGGACATCGTCCTTCCGCATGGAGCGCACCACCACGTCGCCGGTGGCGACGTCGAAGAACACCGAGCGCCCATGCACGCCGCCGATGTCCTGACCGACGATCGGCAGGTTGTTGGCTGCACATGCGGCATGCGTGGCGGCAATGTTGCGCGCGCCGAGGGACATGGACCCCGGGGCGAGGAGCGGCGTGAACATGCTGGCGCCGCCGATCAGCCGCGCTTCGATCACGCCGCGGGCGCCCAGTTCACGCATGCGTCGAATCATGGCCGGTACCGCCGTCGCCGGATACTTCCCCGGTGTTTCCTGCGCCGCCGACAAATTGACATTGGGCAGCAACACATGCGCGAGCGCGCCCACATGCGCATCGCGCGCATACAGGGCGATGCCGACGCACGATCCCAATCCTACTGTCACCAGCATCAGCGGGCCGACACCAACCGCGTAGTCAGAGATGTTCACGGTAATCTGCGTCATGCGGCATGCCCGACGAGCGCGGCGTCGCCGCCTACGTCTGTCGCGTCCGCCGGTTCCGCGCGTCGCAACGCCTCGAGATTCGCGCGGACAATGCGGTTGTTCGGCTCGATGTCCAGCGCCCGCTCCCACGCCACGCGGGCGTCATCCATAGCGCCGCGACGATAGTGAATGTTGCCGAGCTTGAGGTACACGTCGGCGCCGTGCGTCGCGTCGAGTCGGATCACCCGCGTGAACGCGTCGAATGCCTCGTCGTACCGTTGTGCGCGATAGAGATAGTCGCCGAGGTTCTTGTGCAGATGCGTGCAGTTGGCGTCCTCCAGCAGCGCGTGCTCGATGGTGCGCGCGGCAAGTTCATAGCTGCCCCGACGCTCGTGCACGACGGCGAGATTGTTGTGCAGGGCGGCCGCGTGGGGATGCACCGTCAACCCCTCGTCCAACGTCGCGATGGCGCGCGCCGTATCGCCCGCTAACGCACCGGCAAGTCCGGCGGCGTGATACCACGCCGCGGTTGGCTGCCTCGATCCCCACGCCGCCCGCGCCGCCGCCAGTCGCTCTTCGGCCAGCGGCAGTTCACCGCGCTGCTGGGCGATCACTGCCTCGGACAACGCCACACGCGGATCAACCACCGTCGCGCGCGCGGTCGCATCGCGCAACGCCTCGCCGGCGTCGTCCAACCGCCCGAGTCGTTCGAGCGCAAAGGCCAGATTGTGAAACACGGCCGATGGCGCGTCGGGCTCCTGCGCGGCGCGACGCAGCGTGTCCACGGCGTCCTGCCATTCCCCGCGACGCAAGTGCACGAGGCCGAGATGAAAGCGCGCCGCGCCGTCGGCATCGCGCAGTTCAAGCACGCGCCGAAACTCCCGCTGCGCTTCGTCGAGCATCCCCGTGCGGTAGAACGCCACGCCCAGATTGCGGTGCTCGGCCACGCGGCTTTCGGGCGGCGGCTGTCGGCGCGCCGCGCTGCGTCCCACGCGCTGTGCGAATCCCGCCGTGATCAGCCCATAGATCGCTTTGCCCACCTCGAATTCGTCGATCCCGGAACGTTCCACCAACGCATGCACGTCATTGGCACCATCAAGCAGCAGTACCAATCGTTCCTGCGTCGCACTTAACGTGACGTCGCTCCGCTGGGAAAGGCGCTTCGCGTCCACCTCAAAGATCAAGTCGAGACTGGGGATCTTCTTGGCGATGAGCGTCCATTCGTCCACGCGGCGGGCGCCTTCCAGCAGCAACGCGTCGGCGCTCACCGAGAGCAGCGGCTCACCGTCGGCCGCGTTGGCGTCGGGTTCGAAGGTGAACGTGCCGGTGTCCCAGGAGAACAAGTGGTACACGGCCTCCTCGACTTGCGCACGGTACTGCACCATCAGCACGTCGTGCTCGACCAGTCGCTGCGCGATGAGGGCGAGAGCCAACTCGCGATCGTCCGGTGAGGACAGCCCCGCCACGACACGCGCGAGTTCGTCGGCGGCGAGCGCACCGCTCCGCACGAGCCGGTCGCCCAGGCGGTCGCGTCGGTTGACGATGGCCGCATGCACGATCCGCCCGCGATCAAAGTGGACGGTCCCGAAGCTGCCCTCGCGAGCGACGCTGAGGCAACCGGTTTTCTGACCGAGTGCCAGCAGTTGCAGCACGTCGGCCAGACTCGCTTCCGAAAGATTCCCGCGAATGGCCATCAGCGGTACTCCTCAATCAATCGGCCGCCCAGGTCGGGCCACTCCCAGATGACCTTCTCGCGGTCCAGAAAGAAGTCATCGATGGCGCCAGGCTCGTGCGCGCGGGCCGTGAACATCGTGGTGTTCGCGCGCGGCACACCCAGTTCGCGTTGGGCCAACTCCAGCGTCAATGGGCGTGCGGCCATATCCGCGGCGGCCAACAGCCTCGTGATGAGTCCCACGAGTTCGCGCACGCTGCGCGCCTCGCGATCGGCGAGCAGTGCCACCAGCGCCTGTCCCGGCTCCTGACCCGCCTCCAGCAACCACCGATGCACGAGTCGCTCACGCATCGCACGGTCGGGCGCCAACAGCGTGGACACCAGACCGCCTTCGAAACGCGAGCGCAGTCGATCCGCCAGACCGACAATGTCGCGCGGCGCGCGATCGCTGGTCAGCACAATCTGGCTGCCGCGATCGTAGAGATGATTGAACAGATGAAACAGCTCTTCCTGCGTGCGCTCCTTGTCGGCCAACTGGTGGATGTCATCGACAATGAGCACGTCCGCTGCGCGATAGCGCGATCGCCACCGCTCAACACCGCCTTCCTGCATCGCGGCCACCAACTCTTCCACGAACGTCGACGCGCTCACGCAGGCCACCGTCTTTCGCGGCCACGCCGCGCGCACGGCATTCCCCAGTGCGTGCGCCACATGCGTCTTCCCCACCCCACTGGGTCCGTGGATGAAGAGCGGATTGTAGCGCCGACCCGGATGTTCGAGCACGGCATCGAACGCCTTGAGCGTCAGTTGATTTGCGGTACCCGACTCGAGCGACGCGCGGGTGAATGCCGGTATGGGAGCAGGCAGCGGAATTGCTGACGCAATGGCGCGATCGAGGAGCTGTTGCGCCTCGGCGATCAACTCCGGATTCTTGAATGCCGGATGACCGCGCAGTGCCGGATCGACCGCCAGCGCTTGCGCCTCGAGATTGCGCAGATGCTCGACGGCCGCGGCGAACGTCGCCAGCAGCCCATTCACCTCGGGCGCGGTGGGAAGTGCCATGGCGCGCTCCAGCACACCGGTCGCGTATCCCTCGGCGCGCCAGAAGGCGCAGGCCTCGCCCAGATATACGCGCCATTGCTCGACGCGTTCCTCGACTTCATGCAGCACGTCGGCGAGAAAGCCCTCGTACTCGGTACCCGACTCGCTGGACGTCGCTGACGCGCTGGTCGCCTCATCGCTGTGGGCCCGAGGTTGTTCACCGAGCACCGCGCGCACGTCTTCCGCGGTCATGGCCAACCCGTCCAACTGCTGGAACGCGGCCAGACGATTGAGCGCACCCTTGAGTTCGCGCACATTCACGAACGGCAGGCGCGCGGTCTCCTCGAGCACACCCTCGCTGAAGGCCAGCCCGCGTTCGACACACGCGTTGCGAAGAATCGCCAGGCGCATCTCGTAGTCGGGAGCGCCGACGTCAACGATCAACCCACCGGAGAGCCGTGACAGCAGCCGCTGGTCAACGTCCGGAATCTCAGAGGGCGGTCGATCGCTCGTCATCACGAGTTGTCGTCCCTTGCCCTGCATCAGGTTGAACAGCCGAAGCAACTCGGTTTGTGTTTCGCGCTGACCCGTGAGAAACTGCACGTCATCAAGCAGCAGCAGATCGACTTCCTGATAGCGGCGCGCAAACTCGGCCTGCTGACCAGCGGCGATCGCCTTGTGCAGGCGATCGGCTACTTCTTCACCGGTGCTGAATTCCACGCGCAGATCCGGCTGCGCGAGTCGCGCCTGATACGCGAGCGCGGCCACGAGGTGGGTCTTGCCCAGTCCCGATCCGCCGTACACGAACAGTGGATTGTAGGCGGTGCCCGGTGCTTCAGCGACGGCGTGCGCGGCCGACACCGCCAATCGATTGGACGAGCCAATCACGAACGTCTCGAAGCGATATCCGCCATCGAGCAACGTGCTCACGGTTCGGCACCGACCGTCGTCAGTTCAGCGAGCAGCGCCGGCCGCGCGAGGGGCGTCCGCAGCGCTTCGCGCGCGCGGTGGGCGGTGGTGGTGCCCTCGTCCGCACCGAGGCGGCGCAACACCCTCATGCCGAGCGAGCGCAAGGTGTCGAACACACCGACGCCATGGAGTGCATCGGCGGCGAACTCCGGCACGCCGCGAAAGTTCAGCGCCACCGATAACTCGGCCACCGACGCGGCGAGCGACGGCGGCAGGTCCTGCTTGTTGTATTGCATCACCACCGGCAGATCGCGCACGTCCACACCGTGCTCCGCCAGATTCGCGTGCATGTCCTGCAGACTATCCAGATTGTCGTCCCAGCGATGCCGTTGACTGTCGGCAACGAAGACCACGCCGTCGGCGCCTTGCAGCACCAGTTGGCGGATCGCGCGATAGTACGGTTGGCCCGGCACGGTGTAGAGCTGGAAGCGCACGCGATACGCGCCGACAGTACCAAGGTCGACCGGGAGATAGTCGAAGAACAGCGTGCGATCGCGCCGCGTAGCGAGCGAGGTCAACTCGCCGACCTGACCGTGCGGCAGGGCGCCATGCAGATGCGTCAGATTTGTGGTCTTCCCCGATCGACCCGGACCGTAGTAGACCAGTTTGCAAGTGATCAGTTTCGTGGCGTGGTCCACGATGGGCATACGCCCGTCCCTCTTTGGCCAGCCGTTACTCTCGACGCGCTGCGGGATGCAGTAACGCGTGCAGTCGGGCAGCCAACGCGATCGCTTCGCGGATGCGATCCGCGTCCGCGAGCGACGTCGTCGACCGGAGGGCAGCACTCCAGAATGTCAGTGCTCCGGCAAGATCTCCTCGCCGCGCCGCATCATCACCGTGCGTGCAGAGCGTGATCGCATCCATCCCGGGCAACGGCCAGCTTGCCTCCCCTCGCTGGAGAGACGTCTCAGCGGTCGTCGACGCAACGGCATTTTTGCGGGTAGTGCGGTCCTGTCTTTCGAGTGCAGGGACACCCGTCGGCGTCGTACGACGACGCGGCATTCCGTCCGCAGTCAGGACACCCAGTTCCACGGGATCGAACAAGGAATCGTCATCATGTACCGCGTCTCCCGCCATCGACAGGACATCGTCACCCTGCGGGATCCAAAGGTCACCCGACGGGTCGCTGGCGGCATCGC
>JBEBIR010000904.1:0-1598 GCA_040080315.1 Gemmatimonas sp. | reverse complement strand
ACCCGATAGGCGCCGACGCGGGTACCGGCCGGCATGACCTGCTCGGTGGCCGGTGTGTCCGTGACCAGCCAGTCTTCTATGGACAGCGGTCGACCGCGCTCATGCTCGGCCAGCACCGCGTCGAGTTCGGCGCGCGCAACGGGTTCGTCGCGCAGCACCGTCGCCACGAATTCGGCGCGGGCCTCCGCTGGCAGAAGGAGCGCCTGCTCGAAGCAGTCAGCAATGCGGTCCCACTGGGCTGCGTCGAGCCTTGGACGATCTGACATGAATACGAAACTCGGGCAGGGAGGGCGTTCGCGCGAGAGGGCACCTCTCCCTTACGGCGTCAGAACTCCAACGAATTGGTCACCCCTGGCATCCTCGCGCGTGGTGGGTTCAGGTGCAACAACCCGGCTTGCAGCATGCGCTCTTTTCAGCCGGCTTGGTCGCGCGTACAAACCCGGCCATAAACCGACCTTCGATGGCGTCGAGATTGGACGCACTGAGACCCGCCTCCGACAGAAACTGACGCGCATCTTCAGCGCGATAGATACGAGTCGGTTCGATGCTGATCTGTTCGAATCCAGCGTCCACGAGCATGGACTCGAACTGAGATTCCTCGAGGGCACCGGCAACACATCCCACCCACAGCTCCATGCTGCGCCGCACATCCGCCGGCACCTCGCCGCGCACCACGACGTCGCTCACGGCGAAGCGACCACCCGGCTTGAGCACACGGAACGCCTCCTGCAATACCTGGCGCTTGTCGGCCGAGAGATTGATGACGCAATTGGAGATGATCACGTCGACCGAATTGTCAGGCAGGGGAATGGACTCGATGTGACCCTTGAGAAACTCGACGTTCTTCACGTTGGCCTCGACGGCGTTGCGGCGAGCGAGGTTCAACATGTCGTCCGTCATGTCCAGGCCGTATGCTTTTCCGGTCACACCCACTCGACGTGCTGACAGCAGCACGTCAATGCCGCCGCCCGAGCCCAGATCGAGGACTACCTCACCCTCATGCAGATCGAGCAGCGCCGTGGGATTGCCGCAGCCAAGGGACGCCAACACGGCGGCCGTCGGCAACTCACTCGTTTCCCCGCTCACGTACAGGTTGGATGTGATCGGATCGACGCTGCCGTTGAATGCGCTGCCACCGCAGCACGAGCTGGCGGGTCCGCATCCGCCGGAGGTGTTGCCATCGAGTACGCGGCGCGCGGCCTCTCCGTACTTCTCCTGCACAATGCGCGTAATGTTCGCGGAATCGGTGGATGACTCGCTGGCGAGCGGAAGACTGGTGGACATGGTGTACTCTCCTGATCAAAAAATGTTGATGAATTACTCAGTACTCAGTACTCAGTAGTCCGTCTTCAGCCGCAGCAGCGGCCTATGACGGGTAGCTTCGCGCGACCAGCGATGACGGACGGCCGTTGCGCGACGACCAGATCGTGCACTTCGGCCAATGCCTGCGGCACGATCTCATAGTACGACCAGCGTCCTTCCTTTCGGTCGGTGACCAGTCCCGCTTCGCGAAGCACCTTGAGGTGAAAGGACAGCCGTGACTGCGCGGCGTCGAGTGCGGCCTGCAAGTCGCACACACACCGTTCGCCATCCCGCAA
>JBEBIR010000157.1:0-7569 GCA_040080315.1 Gemmatimonas sp. | reverse complement strand
AAGCGCCAGCCCCCGCAGAATCCAGAGCCAAGTGACGGCTTACTGAACGGTGAACTTGCCCTTCATGTTCATGGCCAGATGCGGCGTGCAGTTGAAGTCATACGTGCCGGCCGGAATACCGCCCAGCGACACCGTGTACGATTCACCAGCGGTCATCAGAAACTTGCCGGACAACTCGCCGACCTGTTCGGGCATGTTGGCCATCATCTGCGCCTTCGCGGCGGCCGGGAACGTGGCCGGATCGAACGCGACGTTGTGCGGACCACCGTCGACAAACACGAACTTGATGCCGTCGCCTGACTTGACGGTGAGCTCGGCCGGCTCGAAGCGATAGCCGGTCGCATCACCACGCATCTTCACTTCGTGCGTCGTGCCCGTGATCGGGGACATCGCACCAGCGACTGCCGGCGCTTCCGGTGTCGCGATCGGGGCTGCTGCCGTCGATGCACCAGCTGCCGCCGAATCCGTCGTCGCCTTGTCACCACCACCGCACGCGCCAAGCACGATCGCCGCGCTCGCTGCAACTGCTAATCCGAGAAACCGCATGTCGAGAAGCCTCCAGAGCCTTTCGCGAAATTGTAGAGCTGAACCGCAGGGATCTCCCTGGATCCGCAGGGCCCTGCGGATCTTGTGAAGTTATTCACAAGCTACGTTTGTCGCAATTGGTACGACTTGACTCGGCTTTCCAAACTGGCTACGCTCCCTCCCATGCGATCCGCCTTTCCGCGCCACCATCATGCCCATCTCCGCCACGACTCCACGGGTCGGGGCGTGTTGTGCATGTCGGAGCGCAGCAGCTAAGCGCTGACCGGAAGCACCTCGCGTTCCTCGGCCCGTCCCTTTGGACGGGCCTTTTTTATTTGCACGATCGACCGATGATCGGCGGCATCTCTCTTGAAAACGTTCATAACACCATGTTACGCATAGCGTTACCAAACAAAGGTCGACTCGCAGAAGACACCCGCGAACTGTTCACTGACGCCGGGTTGGAGGTTCGATCCGTTGGAGACCGGGCGCTGCGTGCAGCCCTGGGAGACGAATTCGAAGCCATCTTCGTGCGCGCCCAGGACATTCCGGAGTTCGTCGCGGATGGCGCCGCCGACGCGGGCGTCACCGGCTGGGACCTGGTCTCAGAGTCGGAACGGCCGCTCACCAGCCGCCTTGACCTCGGCTTTGGCAAGTGCCGATTGGTCGTCGCCGTTCGCGATGATGCCGGAATCGATTCGGTGCAGGCCATTGGCCACGCCGTTCGGCCGGCTCGCGTCGCGACGGTATTTCCTCACATCGCTGCGCGGTTCTTTGCGTCGCGAGGATGTCCGGTCGAGATCGTGCCCGTATCAGGCGCCGCAGAAATTGCTCCCCACCTCGGGATCGCCGACATCGTCGTCGACATCACGTCGACCGGTTCGACGTTGCGGATGAACGGTTTGCGCGAGATCGAAACCGTGCTGTTGTCGAGCGCGCGTCTGATCACGGCCGTCAACGGACCTCGCGATGGCGATCCCGCGCGCGCGCGCGATGGACGATCTCGTCACCGCACTGGGTTCGGTGATTCGCGCACGCGGACAGCGATACCTGATGGCAAACATTCCGCGCGCCGCACTCGACGCCGTGCGCGCGGTACTACCGGGACTCAATGGTCCCACGGTCATCGAAATCGCCGATCATGGCTCGTTCGTCGCCGTGCACGCGGTCGTCAGTGCCGATGCCGTCTATCGCACGATCTCCCAACTTCGGGCGCTCGGCGGCGAAGGTATTCTGGTCACCCGTATCGAGCGGCTCGTGCCATGAGCGCGACATCATCAGCGGTTCCCGACGTGGTGATGCTGCGTGCGCGCGGCGCGTTCGATGCACTCGACCCAATCACCCTTCGCGCCATCACCGATCGTTCCGTGACAGGCAATCCGACACTCGGCGCACGCGTGTCTGCGATCGTCGAGCGTGTGCAAGCGGATGGTGATCAGGCATTGTGCGAATTGGCGCTCGAGTTTGACCGCGTGACCCTGTCGGTCATTGACGTGCCGCGAGTACACTGGGTCCGCGCCCTCGATGCCATGGACCCCATGCTTCGCGCAGCACTGCAGCGCGCGGCGCAGAACATTCGCGCGGTGCACACTGCCTTTCTGCCAACCGAAACACAGATCTCTCCCGAGCCGGGCGTCACAGTGGGTCGTCGACCGGATCCGCTACAGCGCGTGGGCGTGTACGCGCCCGGTGGCCGCGCGGCATATCCGAGTTCACTGCTCATGGGTGCGATTCCGGCACGCGTGGCCGGTGTTCAGGAGGTTGTGGTCTGCTCGCCTCCTGGCCCCGACGGGATGCCGTCGCCCGTCGTGCTCGCCGCGGCGGCGCTTGCCAACGTGGATCGCGTTTTCGCGATTGGCGGTGCCGGCGCGATCGCCGCGATGGCCTTCGGCACCGCGACGGTTCCTCGCGTCGATCGGATTGTCGGTCCCGGGAACGCCTACGTCGCGGCCGCGAAATTGCAGGTCGTTGCGCACGTCACCATTGACGCCCCAGCCGGCCCCAGTGAATTGCTGGTGTTGGCCGACGATACGGCCGATGCCACGGTGATCGCCCGGGAACTGCTGGCGCAGGCCGAACATGATCCTGATGCCGCGGTCATCGCGGTGCTGTGCGGCCCCGCGTCAGCACTGTTGGCAGCAGATGTGGAACGAGTATTGGCAACGTTGGTGGTGGACACGCCGCGCTCGGCAATCGTGCGCGAGGCTCTCAGCGCGCGCGGCGCCATCGTAACCGCACCGTCGATGGCGCGTGGCATTGCGATCGCCAACCAGTGGGCCGCCGAGCATCTGCTGCTGCTGGTGTCCGAGAACATTCGCGAGAGCACGCTCAGCGCGCTCCGCAGTGCAGGAACCATCTTTGTCGGAGCCAGCAGCTCCGTGGCATTTGGCGACTACATGACCGGTGCCAATCATGTCCTGCCAACCGCCGGTGCCGCGCGGTGTTACTCGGGATTGTCGACGCTCGACTTCGTGCGCTGGACCACGTGGCAATCCGTGACGCCGGCGGCCGCCGCGGCGATGGCGGACGATGTGGCGAGGTTCGCCGACGCCGAATCACTGCCCGCGCACGCCGCCGCCGCGCGCGCCTGGCGACCCCGAGGTGCGCGCTCATGAGTGAACGACTCGCCTTCGCGCGCGCGGCGTATGAATCGGTTTCGCTGTACGATCCGAATCGTGCACCAGTCGCGATCGACCTCACTGACAACACGAATCTCTGGGGGCTCCCGCCGACGAGCGAGCGGGCGTTGCGTGAGATCGCCGTCGCATCGGTCACGCGCTACCCGACGCTCTACGCGACGGAGCTGAAGCACGCGTTAGCCGACTATGTCGGCGTCACTCCCGACATGATCGTCACCGGATGCGGATCGGATGACATTCTTGATTCCGCCATGCGGGCGTTCGGTGAGCCAGGCGATCTGGTGGCGGGCTCCGACCCGTCGTTTGCCATGATCCCGATCTTTGCGCGAATGAACGGGCTTCGCTGGCAGTCGGTGACCGAAATGCCACTGACACGGCAGCCCGATATGGACGCGCTGCTGGCCACCGGCGCGCGCATCACGTACTTGTGTTCACCCAACAACCCGACGGGTGCGCTGGTGACGCGCGAATGCATCGAGCGCGCGGTGCAGGCCGCGACCGGCGTCGTGATCATCGACGAAGCATACGCCGAGTTCGCCGGCGTCTCGTCGGTTGAGCTGGTGTCGCGGTCAGATCGCGTCCTGGTGGTTCGCACGCTTTCGAAGGCGTTCGGGCTTGCCGGGCTGCGTATTGGCTATGCCATCGGACAGCCGGCGCTGATTCGGGAGGTGGAGAAATCGAGGGGACCATACAAGGTAAACGCCATAGCCGAACGTGTTGCGCTTGTCGCACTGCAGCATGATCGAGGGTGGATCGACGCGCACGTGCAGCTCGCCTGCGCGTTGCGCGAGCGGCTTGCCGACGCACTGCGCGCCATGGGACTCACGCCGATGCCCTCAGCGGCCAATTTTGTGTGCGTGCCGGTGCCGAATGCCGCGCGGGTGGGTCAGGCATTGCGATCACGCGATGTTGCCGCCCGTCCGTTTCCCGCGTTGCCGCACGTGGGCGATGCGTTGCGCGTCAGTGTGGGCCCGTGGCCGATGCTCGCACAATTTCTTTCCGCGCTGCCACCGGCTCTCGCCGAGGCGCTCCGTGAATGACGCAGTCCCGTCCGATCGATTGCGCGTGACCGTCTTCGACTACGGAGCGGGCAACCTGCATTCGCTCATCAAAACGCTGGAAACGCCTAATAGTGTCGTGCGCGTGGTCACCGATCCGACATTGGCGGTGCGCGACACGGATGCACTGGTGCTGCCCGGGGTTGGGGCATTCTCGCCGGCCGCCCAACGTCTGGCTCCCGGACGTGCGGTCATGCGTCACGCGCTGCTGGGAGGTCTCCCGTGTCTTGGGATCTGTCTCGGGATGCAATTGCTTTTCGAGTCCAGCGATGAGGGCGCGGGCACGGGCCTCGGCGTTTTCACCGGGCGCGTCACACGTGTGCGAGCACAGCGCGTGCCGCACATCGGTTGGAATCGACTCGAGGAGGCAGAGGCACTGGTCGGCATGGATACCGGTCTGGTGGTCGCATACTATGCCAATAGCTTCGTGTGTCGGCCGGCACCGGAGTCACTCCCATACGTCGTCGCCTGGAGTCAACACGAAGACGATCGTTTTCCCGCGGCCGTACGACGCGGAATGCTCATCGGTACACAGTTTCATCCCGAAAAATCGTCGGTTCCTGGTGTGCACTTCGTCCACGCCTTCTTGCGCGAGGCCGCCCAGGCGCGCGCCACGGCGACATCTCTCATGGAGACCCGGTGATCGTTATACCTGCTGTTGACTTGCGCGGCGGCTATTGCGTGCAGCTGGTTGGTGGCGATTTCGCCGACGAACGTGTGCGCCTGGAGGACCCTGGTGCGGTGGCGCGCGAGTGGGCGCGAATTGGGTTCCCGCGTTTGCATGTGGTGGATCTGGACGCCGCCACGGCACGCGGGGCGAACACGGGCGTGATTCGTGAGCTGCTGCGTGACGCCACGGTCCCCGTGCAGGTCGGGGGCGGCGTTCGCGATGAGTGGCAGATCGAGCGGCTGCTGGACGACGGCGCCACGTGGGTCGTCGTGGGAACACGTGCGGTGGAGGACGAGCATTGGCGAGTCGAGATGACCACGCGCTTTCCAGGAAAGCTGATCATCGCCGCCGACGTGCGCGAGCGCGTCGTGGTCACCAACGGATGGACCGCCACCTCGCACCTCGATGTTGTGGACTTCGTGGAATCCTTACGCGCGCTGCCGTTGGGTGGCATTCTCGTGACCGCCGTGCACAAGGAAGGTCAAATGAGCGGAACCGATCTGCCACTGATGGATGCGGTTGCCGACGCGAGCGCGTGGCCGGTGTTTGCGTCAGGTGGTGTGACGACCATGGACGATTTGCGCGCGCTCGAACATCGCGGATTGGCGGGGGCGGTGTTGGGGATGGCGCTTTATACAGGCGCGCTCGATGCGCGTCGCATTATCGAGGAGTTCGGGGAATGACCGTCGTGAGTCGCGATTCGAAGGAGACACAGATCAGGCTGTCCATGCGCGCTGGAACAGGCGCCGCGATTGTCGATACAGGCGAGCCGTTTCTTGACCACATGTTGGTGACATTCGCGCGTTACGCCGGTGTCGACCTCGACGTGAAGGCCACGGGAGACCTGCGGCATCACCTGATCGAGGATGTGGCGATCGTCCTGGGTCAGGCGACGGCCGCGATGGCCCCGGCCGGCTGCGCGCGATATGGAGAGCGCACCATACCCATGGACGATGCGCTCGTGCAGGTGGTGCTCGATATCGGCGGACGTCCGTACTATCGCGGCCCGTTGCCCTCGCGATTGTACGATCACTTTCTGCGATCATTCGCCGACAACGCGCGCGCGACGCTGCATGTCCGCGTGATTCGCGGTGCCGATCGGCATCACGTCGTCGAAGCGGCGTTCAAAGCGCTGGGAATGGCCCTGCGCGACGCCCTTGCGGAAACGGGCGTGGTGTTCAGCACCAAGGGGTCTGTCCGTCTCGAGATTGGCGAGGCATAGGGACATGCTGACCCGACGCGTGATCGTATGTCTCGATGTTCAGGCAGGACGTGTGGTGAAGGGCGTGCAGTTTGAGGGATTGCGCGACGTGGGAGATCCAGTCGTGTTGGCCGCGCGGTATGAACGTGAGGGCGCCGATGAGATCACGTTTCTCGATATCTCCGCCAGCGCCGAAGGTCGCGCGACGCTCCTGGATGTGGCACGACGAACGGCCGAGCGGCTGTTCATTCCACTCACCATTGGCGGCGGTGTGCGTTCGGCCGATGACGTCGCCCGCGCGTTGCGTGCCGGCGCCGACAAGGTCGCGCTCAATTCCGCCGCGGTGAAGCGCCCGGAGGTGCTGACCGAGGCAGCGGAGCGCTTCGGCGCGCAGTGCGTCGTGGCCAGCATTGACGCCAAACGTGGCGCGGACGACATCTGGCGTGTGTGGGTGAAGGGTGGCCGCGAGGAAACGTCGCGCGATGCGGTAGAGTGGGCAAAGGAGTGTGCGGATCGTGGTGCGGGTGAGATCCTGCTGACATCCATCACGCAGGACGGAGCGCGCACCGGCTACGATTTGACACTCACACGCCGGATTGCCAACGCGGTTGCTGTTCCGGTCATCGCCAGCGGTGGCGCCGGTCGGGCCTCGCATCTCGTCGATGCGGTAATCGAGGGACACGCGGATGCGGTGCTGGTAGCGGGAATCCTGCATGACGGATTGACCACAGTGCGCGCGCTCAAGGCGGCGATGCGCGTGGCCGGTCTGTCCGTGCGCGATGCCGAAACCTCGGCCGAGGTGGCAGCATGACATCAGCATTGGCTCCATCGCTGCTCATGGAGGCGGCGACCGAGGTGGCACAGTTGGCCGCGCGCACCGCCATGCATTGGTATCGCGCCGACGTCGCGGTGGAAACGAAGGGCGACGGCTCGCCGGTGACGATCGCCGATCGGGAAGCCGAGCGCGTCGCGCGCCAATGGCTCACGCAGCGATTTCCAACGGACGGTCTGCACGGTGAGGAATTCGAAATCGAACGGCCGGACGCCCCTCGTCGTTGGATTCTCGATCCGATCGATGGCACCAAGGCCTTCGTGCGCGGTGTGCCGCTTTGGGGGACGCTGGTCGCGTGCTGCGAAGGTGATACCGTCCTGGTTGGTGCGGCGTGCTTTCCCGCCCTCAACGAGATCGTGGTCGCCGCGCCCGGTGAGGGCTGTTGGTGGAACGGTGTGCGCGCACATGTGTCCGATGTCGCCAGGCTCGAACATGCCACCGCGCTCATTACCGATGACCTATTCCGCGGGCGGCCGTCGCGCGGAGATCAGTGGCGCGCGTTGGCGTCGCGAGTGAGCATCGCGAGAACGTGGGGGGATTGCTACGGCTATCTGCTCGTGGCCACAGGACGTGCCGAGATCATGGTGGACGATATCGTCAATGCCTGGGACGTGGCGGCGATGGTGCCGATTATCACCGAGGCC
>JBEBIR010000156.1:0-7571 GCA_040080315.1 Gemmatimonas sp. | reverse complement strand
TGACGGCTGCTTGGTCACCGTGGTCGCGGAACGAATCACGTCGGCCTCAGCCGACGCGTTCCACCGACATCGCCACCGCATCGCCGCCGCCCAGACACAGCGTGACGAGTCCGGCGCGCCCGTTCCGATCGGCCAGTGCATGCAGCAATGTCACGAGCACCCGCGCGCCACTGGCACCGATGGGATGTCCCAACGCCACTGCACCGCCGTTGACATTCACCCGGCTTGCATCCCAACCCAGCCCGGCGGCATCGGCCAGCGACTGCGACGCGAACGCTTCGTTGGCTTCAATGAGATCGTAGTCGCCGATGCTCGCGCCCGTCTTCTTCATCAGATTCTTCACCGCCGTGATCGGCGCGAAGAACAAGTCGCGCGGATCACCAGCGCCGGTGGCGTACCCGGTGATGCGGGCCAGAATCGTGAGCCCGTGTTCACGCGCAAACGCTTCCGACGTCACGACGAATGCCGCGGCGCCGTCGTTGAGCGATGATGCGTTTCCGGCGGTCACGCTGAGCGTGCTGGCGTCGCCTCCCTTGGCCGGAAATGCGGGACGCAATTTGGACAGTGAATCCGTCGACGTGTCCGCGCGGGGACCTTCGTCGCTGCTGATGACCGTGGGACCTTTGCGTCCGGGAATTTCGACCGGCACGATTTCCGCCGTGAACTTTCCCGCCTGCTGCGCGGCAATCGCCTTGGCGTGTGACGCGGCGGAGAATGCGTCCTGCTGCTCGCGCGTGATGCCGGCCTTGGTGGCCGTGTATTCGGCGTGCACGCCCATGTGCACGTCGCATGACGCACACCACAGGCCGTCCTTGATCATGCCGTCGACCATTGTCTGATCGCCAATCTTCACGCCGCCGCGCATCCCATACACATAGTGGGGCGCATTGGACATGGACTCCTGGCCACCGGCGATGATCACCTGCGCATCGCCCGCCTTGATGGCCTGCGCCGCGAGCATGACCGCCTTGAGGCCCGATCCACACACTTTATTGATGGTCACCGCCGACACGGACGACGGAATTCCCGCCTTAAGCATCGCCTGTCGCGCCGGGGCCTGACCGGTTCCACCCTGCAACACATGGCCCATGATGACTTCCTGGACCTGATCTGCTGCAACGCCGCTGCGCTTCAGTGCGGCACGAATCGCGATGGCCCCAAGTTCGGGTGCCGAAAGAGGGCTCAGGCCCCCAAGATACCGCCCGATCGGCGTGCGAACCGCAGCAACGATGACGGGCTGGCGTGAAAGGTCGGTCATAAGACGGGATTGGGGCGCGGACAACGCGCCGGTACGCTCAGGCGTGGGCCCGTGCGATTCCCCGGGGGGAATACAGAAAAATAATCGATTGCGGCGGGCGAAAGGTCAGGCGTCGTACCCGACGACGAGGTTCATTCCCGCTTGTCTGGCCCGCTCAACGGCGGTGGCCGACGCCTCCAACAGTCCGTCGACACTGGTGATCGCATCGAGCACCTCGGCCACGCCGACCGACAGGGTGCACCGATTGCCCTTGAGGTCACCCGTGAACACGTGGCGCTGCATGCGCTCGCGAATGCGCTCAGCAAGCACCAGTCCGCCCGACAGCTCCGTACTTGGGAGCAGCACCGCGAACTCCTCGCCACCCACGCGGCCCAGCACGTCGGTGGTTCGCGACTCCTGCCGACAAACGCTGGCGATGGTCCGCAGCCACTCGTTTGCGAACTCGTCGCCCTGCGCCTCGCCGATGGCGCGGAAATTGTCCGGCGCCACCAGCAACAGCGACAAGGGCTGGCCGTACCGTCGTGCGCGCGCGACTTCGGACGACGCCACATCGAAAAAGGCGCGGCGTGTGGACGCGCCGGTCAGGTAGTCTGTGTTGCTCGACGCATCATCCCGCACGGCCTCTTCGAACTTGCGCTGTTCCGAGAGATCGCGTGTGACGACCGTGAAACCAATCGCGGCACCGTCTGCGCCACGCAGGGCCGTCACGATGGTGGTGGCGGAAAAGGACGAGCCATCGGAACGCAGCCGAAAGCCCTCTTCCTCCGACCAGCCATTGCGCGCGGCCTGCGACAGTGTTTCCTGGATGTGCGCCGCGCCACCCGCATCACCGGCCAGCAGCATCGCGGCGGGACGTCCAACCATCTCGGCCGCAGACCAGTGATGTACGCGCTCGGCCGCCGCGCTCCATGACGCGATCATGCCGTCGCCGGTGATGGTATAGATCGCGTAGTCGCGCACAGCCCCTTCGACCGCGTGGAGTCGCTGTTCCAGTTGCGCCACCAGGCCGCGAGCCTGCGCGAGTCCGCTGGCGTCGCTTGCGACGGCCACCACGCGAGTTGGCGACACCTTGACCAGCGACAGGTGCACCCCACGGCCTTCACCTGGCGCAATCAGCTCGATGGACTCGACCACCACACCACGCGGCGCAGCGTACCCCCTGACGCGCGCCGCGAGATCGGGCGCCACCGAGGCGAGCGCCGAGAAGAGATCGTCGAGGCTGCCCATGCGTGTGAACGGCGTGAGCAGATTGCGCGCCGCCAGATTGGCAATCACGACCTTCCCCTCCTCATCGGTCTCGACCAGCCCGACCGGCGAGAGCACAAAGAGGTCCAGCAAGGCTTCAGGCGTCACGCCGCTGTCTCCGCTTCCGCCGACGCGGCGGCGTCGGGCGGCGCCGGAACCAGCGCGCGCGTGCGAATCTCGTGGGTCAAGCGCGTGACCAACGCGTCGAAGGACAGGATGTCCTGCTTCTTCCCGGCCCCTCGAGTCCTCAGCGCCACCGTATTCTCGTCGGCTTCGCGGCGACCGATTACGCACATATACGGGATCTTCTGCATCTCGCCTTCGCGGATCCGATAGTTGAGCGTTTCGTTGCGCGCGTCCAGCGTGGCCCGAATTCCCTGTGCCTTCAATTGGGCCACCACCGACTCCGAATGCGCGTTGAAATCGCTGGCGATCGGAATCACGCGCACTTGCTCGGGTGCTAACCACACGGGGAAAGCGCCGGCAAAGTGCTCGATGAGGATGGCGATGAAGCGCTCGAGTGAACCACACACCGCGCGATGGATCACCACCGGGCGATGCGCCGTGTTGTCCTCTCCCGTATAGGAGAGATCAAAGCGCTCCGGGGCATTGTAGTCCAGCTGGATCGTGCCGAGCTGCCACGCACGGCCGATGCTGTCGGTGACGTCGAAGTCGATTTTCGGACCGTAAAAAGCGCCGTCGCCCTCCTTCAGGTCGTACTCGCGGCCCGTGGCGTCGAGCGCCGAGCGCAAGGCAGCTTCCGCACCATCCCACAGCTCGTCACTGCCGATGCGTTGCTCGGGGCGTGTGGCGAACTTGAGACGCGCGGTGAGCCCGAAGGTCGCGTAGTGGCCGAGGATGAAGTCCATCAGGAACTGCACTTCTTCCGAAATCTGGTCTTCGCGCAAGTACACGTGACAATCGTCCTGCGCAAACTGACGCACGCGCGTGAGCCCCGACAACGCGCCGGAGATTTCATTCCGGTGCAGCACGTCAAACGTGACGTACCGCATGGGCAGCTCGCGATAGGAGTGCTTGTGCGACGCAAAGTAGAGGTGGTGCGAGGGGCAGTTCATCGGCTTGAGCGACATGTCGTGCTCGCCCGATTCATTGTCGAGCACGAGAAACATGTTCTCGCGATACTTGCCCCAGTGACCAGACTGTTCCCACAACGCCTTGTGGTACAACAGCGGTGTCTTGATCTCCTTGAACGCCTCCTGCTGCCGTTCACGCACAAACGCTTCAATCGTGTTGTACAGCATGGTGCCCTTGGGTGTCCAGAACACCGCGCCTGGTGCCACGGGGAACAGCTGAAACAGATCGAGCGAGCGACCCAGCACGCGATGATCTCGCTTCCTGGCTTCCTCAAGCTGGTGAAGATGCGCGTCCAGTTCGTCCTTCTTGAAGAAGGCCGTCGCATAGATGCGCTGCAGCATCTGTCGCTTCACATCGCCGCGCCAGTACGCACCGGCACTCGACAGCAGTTTGAAATGCTTCAGGAACGATGTGTCCTGCACATGCGGTCCGCGGCACAGGTCGATGAATGGCCCGTCGGTATAGGTCGAGATGATCTCGTCCGACCCCTCGAAATCATCGAGCCGCTCGAGCTTGAGTGGGTCGCCGGCGAAACGCTCCCGGGCTACGGGAAGGGTGACTTCCTCGCGCACGAACGGAAGCTTCTCGGCGATGACCTTTTTCATCTCCGCTTCGAACGCCAGCAGATCGTCCGGCGTGAACGGCTTCCCGACCTCAAAGTCGTAATAGAATCCGTCGTCGATAGCCGGACCGAAGCCGATATGCGCGTCCGGACGCAAGCGGCGCACCGCCGTGGCCAGGATATGGGCGCCGGAGTGTCGCAGCACCGCCAGGGCGCGTGGGTCCTTGTCGGTGATGACGACAAAGCTGCCGGAAGTCCGGAGCGGCGTCATGAGATCCTGTACGGCGCCGTCGACGGCCACCGCGATCGACGCCTGCAGCAACCGCGCACCGATGGTTGCCACGACGTCTCGCCCGGGGGTTCCCGCGACCACTTCGCGTGTGGAACCATCGGGTAGCGTCAGGACAATCATCTCATCAGCGGAGGCAGCCGCGGGTGGTCCGTCGATCATGTGTTGCGATTTTCAGATGTGGGCAGGTGCGCGCGCGTGACGTGGGAAGTTATCGTTGTGGGTATTGAGGCGCCACCAGCAGAACCCTGTTCAACCTGAGGGAAGTGCATGGCCAGACTACGTTTCCGCGGTCGCAAGCAGCAGCGCAGTCGTATGCTTCTGCTCGTCGCACTTGGCGCCGTTACGGGGCTGGCCCTCGGCGTGGTCCTGGCCGAGCGGAGCGGTGGCCTCGAGGGTCTCAAATCGCGCGCCCGCGACATGAAGCGACGCCGCCAGCGTCACGAGACGGATGCGACGACCGATGGTTCGACGCCCGATCGTGCCGACCATGATGTCGACGATGATAACGACGAGCAGGACTATCCGGTTGAGCTCCAGGACCGCGAGTCATCGCCACCAGACGAGAACGAGCTTGAGGCGCGCGTGCTTGAGGTGTTTCGCAACGACCCCACACTTCGCGGTCGGGCCATCGATATCGGCGCGATCGGCGATGGGACGATCGAACTCACCGGCTGGGTGCACAGTGACGGTGAGCTGTCACATGCCCTGACGCTTGCGCGCGGCGTTCCCGATGTGGTCGATGTGATGGACAACCTCACGGTGCGTGGTGACGCGACGCGCGTTGGTCAGCCCCGAGCGGAAGGCTAACTTCCCCGGATGACTTCGCCCGACACCAATCCGCTTCCTCCGCAATACGACGCGGCCACCACCGAATCCGAATGGTATCCGCGCTGGACTGAGCACGGAGTGTTTCTTGCCGACGCCACGCGGGCATCGAGCCGCGAGCCGTACGTGATCGTCATGCCACCGCCCAATGTGACGGCGGTGCTGCACGTGGGCCACGGCCTCAACAACACGGTGCAAGATGTGCTGATCCGCTGGCGTCGCATGGCGGGCGACGAAGCGCTCTGGCTGCCGGGCACCGATCATGCCGGCATCGCGACGCAAAACGTGGTGGAGAAGCAATTGAGCGCCGAAGGTCAGACGCGCTTTGACGTGGGTCGCGATGCGTTCGTGACTCGGGTCGCCTCGTTTGTCGAGCAGACCGGCGGCGAGATTCTCAATCAGCTCAAGGCCATCGGATCGAGTGCCGACTGGTCACGCACCGCGTACACGTTCTCGCCCGAGCTCTCGGTCGCGGTGCGCGAGGCATTCGTGCGACTGCACGAAGACGGTCTGGTGTACAAAGGGCATCGGGTCATCCACTGGTGCCCGCGGTGCGGCACATCGCTGTCGGACGAAGAAGCCGAGTTTGCGGACACCACCGGCAAACTGTATCACCTGCGCTATGTGCTGGCCGATGATCCGACGCAATCGGTGACCGTTGCGACCACGCGTCCCGAAACGATGCTGGGCGACGTGGCGGTGGCGGTGCACCCCGATGACGAGCGCTATCGCGCGTTCGTTGGCCGTGACGTGATCCTGCCGCTGAATGGCGTGCGCATTCCGGTTGTGGCGGACAGCTACACCGATCCCGCGTTCGGTTCCGGCGCGGTCAAGATCACGCCGGCGCACGACCCCAACGATTTCGAGGTGGGCAAGCGACACGCGTTGCCGATGCCGGTCGTGATTGATGCGGAGGGCGTGGTGCGCGAGGTCGAGTTGGCGAGCGGACGCGTGCCGCTTGAGCTGGTGGGACTCGATCGATTCGACGCGCGCACGAAGATTGTCGCGATGCTTGACGCTGTCGGCGCGCTGGTGAAGGTCGAGCCGCACCAGCACAGCGTGCGACACTGCTATCGCTGCGACACGGTCGTGGAACCGCGCCTGTCCGATCAGTGGTTCGTGCGCATGCAGCCATTGGCTGAAAAGGCCTTGGCGGTGCTGCGCAGTGGCGAACTGCGCATCCTTCCCGATCGGTGGGAGGCCGTGTATGTGAATTGGCTGGAGGGGATTCGGGACTGGAATATCTCGCGTCAGATCTGGTGGGGACATCGCGTGCCGGTGTGGTACTGCGATGCCTGCGCGCAGACGCCGATCGTGTCGCGTTCTGATGTCACGGCCTGTCCAACATGCGGTGGCGCAGTGCGCCAGGACGAGGACGTGCTGGACACGTGGTTCTCCTCCTGGCTCTGGCCATTCTCGACGCTCGGCTGGCCGAACACGGACAGTGCGGACCTCAAGGCGTTCTATCCGGGGGACGTGCTCGTCACCGCGCCGGAGATTTTGTTCTTCTGGGTTTCTCGCATGGTGATGTCGGGCTGCTGGTTCCTGGGGCAGTCGCCGTTTCACACGGTGTATTTGCACGGGACCGTGCGCGACATGGACCATCGCAAGATGTCCAAGTCCTTGGGCAACGGCATCGATCCGCTGGATGTGGTGCAACTCTACGGTGCCGATGCGCTGCGCTGGACGATGGTCGCCGGACTGGGACTTGGCGTCGACGTGATGCTCGATCCGACCGATCTGGACAAGTCCTTCGCGCCGGGTCGCAACTTCTGCACGAAGCTGTGGAACATCGGCCGATTCCTGCTCTCGCGCGTCGGTGCCGACGCCGTGCAGCCGCTTTCGACGCTCCCGCCAGAATCGTTGACGGCGGCGGACGCCTGGATTCTCGATCGACTCGACGTCGCCATTCTCGAGTGTGATGCGGCATTGGGTCCGGCGCGTCCGGGCAACGGTCGCACCTGGACCGACGCCGAGCGCGGTCGCGGACTGCGCCTGTCGGAGTACGCCGAGGCGGCGCGTCGTTTTGTGTGGAACGAGTTGGCCGACTGGTATCTGGAGTCCATCAAGCCGCGACTTGCGGCCGACAGTGGCGCCGATCGCGATGCGGCGCGCGCCGTGCTGGCGCACACGTTTGACGGTGCCCTGCGACTGCTGCAGCCGATGATTCCGTTTATCACGGAGGCGTTGTGGCAGCATCTGCCGCAGACGCCGGAACGCCGGCCGGAATTCATCGCGCCGTATTTCCCGCGTTTCGATCACACGCTCCACGCCGCGAGCCTGCAGGGATCCAA
>JBEBIR010000903.1:0-1602 GCA_040080315.1 Gemmatimonas sp. | reverse complement strand
GGCGTGAAGGCTCAAAGGGCTACTTCTCGCGGCAGTTCCGGCAGGTCTTCGGCCGCTCACTCGAGGAGGAATGGGCGAACTGGATCGCGTGGGAGCGCGAGTGGCAGCAGGCCAATCTTGGATCCATCCGAAAGAACCCGACCACGATGGCACGCGCCATCACTGACCGCGTGCTCGGATCAGTCTCGCGCGCGTGGTTCGACGAGACGAACGGCGCCATCCTCGTTGCGGTCCGCTACCCGGGGCGGGAGCGGTTGCTCATCAAGGGGGGCCGCATCGGCGACCTCGCGTTCAACCGCGCCGACAGTTCGCTCTGGGGTGTCCGGCACGACAACGGCTTCTCGACCCTCGTGCGGATACCAGCGCCGCACACCGAATGGCGGCAGGTCTATACGTTGCCGTACGGGACGGACCTGTTCGACCTCGACATCAGCCCCGATGGCACCGCGTTGATTGGATCGATGTCGGCAATCGGCGGCGAGCAGAAACTCGTGCGATTTGCGATCGATGCGCTGCTGCGTGGAGAGACGACGCCCGACGAGCTGTATAACTTCGGCGAGTGGTCGCCGTCGAATTTCGTCTTCGCGAGAGACGGTCGCTCGGTCATTGGCACGTCCTACTTTTCGGGCGTCTCCAACGTCTTCCGCTACGATCTCGATCGGCGAGTGATGCGCCCCCAGAGCAACGCCGAGACCGGGTTCTTCAAACCGCTCCCGATCTCCGATGACTCGACGCTCGTTTTCGCGTACTCGGGACGTGGCTTTGTCCCGTCGGTGATTCCCAACGCCGTTCCCGAAAAGGTGAGCGCCATCCGGTTTCTCGGCAACGAGATCGCCGAGCGGCGTCCGGAAGTGCAAGGGTGGATGCCGCCGCCGATGCGCCTGCTCCCCCCTCAGTCAGTTGAGACCACGCAGGCGCCGTATCACGGCTTGCGTTCACTCCGGCTCAACACGGTCTATCCGATCGTCGAAGGATACGAGGATGCGGACGGCGTCCTGGCCGTCGCCGGCGGCCTTCGCTTCAACTTCTCCGATCAGCTGGGAGCGACCGGTCTGGACGTCTCGTCGTCGTACTCGCCGGATGCGCGTCTCGATGCATACGAGCGGTTGCACCTTCGCGCCACGTTCCGGCACTGGAACTGGCGTATCACGGGCGCACTGAATCGCGCCGACTTTTACGACCTGATCGGACCGACGCGCGTGAGCCGTCGCGGGGCTTCCCTCGCCGCGCAGTACTCCGGCCAACTGAAGCTCGATGGCCCCACGAGTTTTGGCTACACGGTGCAGGTCGCCGGTCACGATGGGCTATCGATTCTTCCGGAGTTCCAAGGCGTGGCGACCCCCATCACGCGGCTCGGCAGCGTCTCGGGCACCCTTGAGTACAAGTCGATGCGGCGCTCGCTTGGCGCGACGCAGGAGGAGTTCGGCTTGGCGTGGAACGCGGGGATTCGCGGCAATGCGGCGGGTGGCAGCGCCTTCCCGCGCGTGTCCGTCGACTTCACGCGTGGCTTCCTGCTGCCTGTCGACCATTCGTCGGTGTGGTTCCGCGCCGCGTCGGGCTGGTCGCTCGCCGCGGACCGTCGGAATCCACTCGGACGGTACT
>JBEBIR010000902.1:0-1604 GCA_040080315.1 Gemmatimonas sp. | reverse complement strand
GTGAAGCAAATGCACGCTCGCCCACCCGACAAGTTCTTCGGCCGACCAACCGAATTGCCAACTGAAGGAATTGGAGCTCGAGGCCGCCACTACTTCCGCTCGCCGCAGAGTTGCCTTGTCACACCATTTTCATTTGCAGCCTGCTCTAGCTGCTCGACTATCAACGTGACTTGTCCCTGACGTGCGGCACGCAGGGCGTCGTCGGCAACGGGACCCTTAACCGGGGCGCCGCATAGGAAGAGCTGATGAACGATTCCAAGGTTGCCGAGTCTGGCGGCAACAACCAGCACCTCAACACCGCTAGCTGACTTTGCGCGGGCGCTGCCCCCGTTTCTGAGCGCTCGATCGAGCGCCTTCGCATCGCTTCGCTCAACGGCGTCTGTCACCATCGAATCAAGTTGCCACCTGCTGTACATCACCGGTGCGCTCCGCCGGGCACTTGCTGTATCAACGACGGTCACCGCAATTGCTGCACGCTCGGCGCCTACTTCCACCGTAATCCGCGCCGACCCCCTACCAACTGCGTGAATGCGACCTCCATCGACAGTCGCTACGGCGGGGGAACTGGTGCGCCAGATCGCCACGGCCGAAGACGGGCTGTTGGCGACCAACAGTTGCTCCTCATCGACTTCCAGTCGAAGCGATGTGCGATCTAGCAACGGGATCGAATCGGCCGACACGACGGCAGTATCGGCCTTGGTAGTTCGATTGCCGTTCGCGAAGGGGAGGAGCTCCGACGATCCTCTGTGACTCGATGTCACACCCTTTGAATCCACGGAATCGGTGCCCTTCGGGCGCGCCGCTGATCCTGCGGAGGTCATACGGTTCATTTCGCCTGCAGTGCCCGTGCGCGACCCCTTCACCTCGCCGACAGTCCCCAGTTCCGGCCGCGCCTCGTTTCCAGCATCGCGAGCGCGGTCGTTCGATTTCAATAGCATTAGGGTGAATGCGATCGTGGAGATCACGGAGAGTGCGACCCCAGCCCCGAGCAGCTTCCGCCAACTCGCGGGTCGGCCAAGTTCCGGATGCGAGTGCGGGAGAGAAAATCTAGGCGCTTCCTCGCGACTTGACGGTGGGACGGATTCCATCGTTGCGAATGTCGCAGAGGCCGCGGCGAAGGGCTCCTCGTCGGTCGTGGACAGCAGCAAAAGCGCACTCTGTGCAGACTCTGGTCGCGCCAACGGATCCTTGCGAAGCAAGGCGCGCGTCATTGCGAACAGCCCAGGGGTCGCAGACCAGTCCCGCGGTTCAAATTCAGGATCGTCGTTGATCGTCGAGAAGGCTACGGCAGCAAAGGAGTCACCGGGAAATGCGACCCGACCGCTCACCATCTCATAGGCGAGACAACCGACGGCAAAGAGATCGCTACGCTGGTCCGCGGCGTGGCCTCGCAACAGCTCGGGCGCGATGTACCCAGCCGTACCAAACATCACGCCATGTGCTGTAAGCGAATCCTGCGGCATCTTGGCGATGCCGAAATCCGCTATCTTCAATTGGCCGCCCGACTCCACGAGGAGATTGGCGGGCTTGATGTCGCGATGTACCAATCCCGTGTGATGGGCAGCAGCGAGGCCTTGCAGTACCTGCTCGGCGAATAGCTGCGC
>JBEBIR010000901.1:0-1605 GCA_040080315.1 Gemmatimonas sp. | reverse complement strand
TGATTACGGAACCACGACGCCGGATGCGCGCCCTGCACGTAATGCCCTTCGCGGTCTTGCTGGCGGCGGTGGCTTGCGAGCCATCCACCGGACCCGATCGGGCGAAGCTGAACACGGCCGCCGCGCTTGCCGACTACAAGGCGTTGGAGAACGTATTTGCCTCTGACGGCTGGGCCGGCTTCCAGGCGCTCGGTGGCCGCTCGCCCATGTCATCAAGTGCCGCCGTCGCGACCATGAGTGCGTTGAGCGATCTCCGATCGGGCACGACGGCCCGCGCATTCGCACTGAACCTGTTTCGCGAAGTCGCGGTCACCAACTCGGCCGTGCGCGCATCGACCGAAGCCGTCATCTCATCGGTGCACCTCGGCAAGACGCTCGTGTACAACACCACGGCCGATCGCTATGTGATTGATGTGGCGCGTACGGGTGCCCCGGCTAACGGCACGCGATTCATCCTGTATGAAGTCGGCGTGAATGGCAAACCTATTGGCGCGCAGGAAATCGGACATGCCGACCTGATTGATGAAGGGGCAAACGCCGGCGCGGCGATCGCCTTGCGTCTGGTTGGCGTGGAGCGTGGACGGACCCTGATCGACTATCGCTTGCGCGTTGAACCGCAGGACGATGGCGGCACCATCGATGTGTCCGGATTCTTGGCGGGCGAGAACGGCGCGCGGCTGGACTTTACGATTGGTGTCGTCGGCACAACGAGCGGAGCGCAGACCACGGTCGATCTCGAGTTCGAGCTCGCGATGGCGCAACGCGACTTCGAAGTAGACGGAACGGTGCGGGGTGTTGACGGTGCTGGCGAAGGCGAGGGCACGGTGCACCTCACGGTACATCACGGTGAGAACACACTGCAGGTAGACATGGATGGCGAGGCTGGCGTGCTGGACGGCGCGATTCGTCTGAACGACAACGCCTTCGTGACGGTCACTGGCCCCGCGTCCGATCCGGTGCTGCGAAACGCGTCAGGCCAGCCGTTGAACGGACAAGAGGTGCTGCTGGTCCTGGCCATTGTGGATGTCACCGACGGCGTGTTCGATCTCGTAGAGAACTTGCTGCGGCCCGTGGACAATCTCGTCGCACTCGGCTGGATTCTCTGATCCACCGTGTCCCGTGGTGAATTCATTCGGCATATTCCGTAGCGTTCCCCCGGCGTCTCTGGCGCCGGGGGATTCCGCCCATCTCCGACCAATCGACGGGAGTCTCATGCGCGTTGCATTCGATCGATATCGCGCGGCGTTAGCCGCCTTGTTCCTGCAGTGCCTCGTGGCGCTGGTACTGGTGCCCGCGGCGAGTGCGCAGCGGTCGACCACGCGCGGGTGGTCGCTTGGCGTGGTGGCTCAGGGAACGTCGCTCGAGATCGAGGGAGGCGACGCCAGCTCAGGTGGAGCGCTCGGATTTCGCGTGGGCTACGGATTCAACCGTATCGTGACGGGCTTTGTACATGTCGACGGCGGAGCGATCGAAGTGGCGGACGGCGAACCATTGAGCGGCGATTGGTCACTGGGGCATGCCGAACTGGGCGCCCGTTTCCATTTCGCCAATTCGCTGCGACGAGTGGTGCCTTGGCTCGAGACGTCAATAGGGGCGCGTGTGGTG
>JBEBIR010000155.1:0-7590 GCA_040080315.1 Gemmatimonas sp. | reverse complement strand
TGTAGAGGCCGGTCGCGAACAGCGCTGCAATGGCGGGCCACGGAAGCTCTGGCAGCGCCCCCCACCAACTCTGCGCCGTGTCAAACACGTAGAACGTGGCCACCAGCGCCAGCGCCGCCGGATTGAACACGTTCGCCGATCGACCGCGCACGAGATACTTGCTCACGACGCCAACGACTGCTGTCACGGCGGCGATGTGCCACGGCTCATGCGGACTGAGTACCATCGCCACGAGCAGGCCGGTCAGGAGTGCGCCGCTCGGGAATGACCATGCCTTGTCACGCAGACGCAGAATCGGCGCATCGACGAGCATCGCTGCCGTGGCGGCCGCGAGCACGCCCGGTACCACCACCAGACCACCGCTGCCGTACGCGGCGAGCGGAATCAGCGCCGCTAACACGACGATCAGCAGGCCTTTCGGCGTGCGAAAAAACCGCTTGAGCGCGCGCAGCTTGGAGGTGGACACCGTGGTGTCAGTCATTCGGCCAGGCACGCGTGGTGTGGCGTTCCAGCGTTGACGTGACCAGGAGGCCGCGCACCTCGTGGCGCTCCAGCAGCGCGATCCCGTCGACGGGGCCAAGTACATAGGCTGCCGTTGCCAGCGCATCAGCCACCATTGCAGATGGTGCCACAACGGTGGCGCTCACCGTGGTCTGCAACGACTCGTCACGCACCCCGTGCCACAGGTGCCCCGGTCGTTCGTACTCGCCCGACGTGCACACCGCGCTGTCCGACACGTGCATGGTCTCTAACAGGTGCGCGTGGTCACTCGGATGTCGCACCCCGACCGACCAGGCATCACCTGCCACGTTGTGCCCACCCAGAAACAGGTCGCCGCCGGCATCCACTGCAAAATTGACGAATGACGCCAGCTCGCGCGCGGCCATATCGATGGCGAGCCCCTTGGCGACGGCGCCAAGGTCCAACACCAACGGCCGGTGCAGTCGGATGGTGCGGGCCTCGGCATCCACCTCGACATCCCGATAGCTCACATCGTCTGCGACGGCCATGTTGGAGTTGGCGACAGCACCGCTGCGATGCTCGCGATCAAATCCGCGTGCTTCCATGCGATGACCAATCGTCGGATCAAACGCGCCATCCGTGGCGTCCGCGACGGCCAGTGCGAACTGCACTGCTTCAAAGAGCAGCGCGCTTACGGGGATGGCTTTGCCACTGTGCGCTGATAGTCGACGCAATTCACTGTTGGCATCAAAACGGGTGCACACGGATTCGACATGCGTGAACCAGCCGACGGCCCGATCAACACCCTGCTGGCGTTCGCGACGCGCCCGCTGGCTTGTACCGTGACCAACCACCTGCACTGACACAATCGTCCCCATCACCGCCGTGGTGCGTACGTACGACTCGTCGCGCGTCACTTCGCCTGCGTGAGCGCTTGCAGAACCGCGTAGTACAGCGCGTTCGCACTTTGCGTGGCGCCTGAAACGTAGTCCACATCGGCACTCTGTCGTGACACCACCTGCGGCAGGAGATGGTTGACCCACGAGCAGGAATAGCGCGTCAGACACTGTGAGATCACGGCACCAATGATGCGGCCGTCCTTGATCTCCACCATCGCCTCAATGTCGCCGTGCCGCGACGTGCCGCGTCCAACGAAGACGCCGTCGCGCCACACCGTCTTGGCAGGCGCTGCCGGCGTGGCCGATGCGTCTGTCGTTGCGGGTGTTGCTGACGATGCTGGTGTGCCTGCCGGGACCGCAGTGGCCACGGGCGCCGTTGCAGGGACGGCTGGCGATGCGGCAACCACCGTGGTGGTTGATACAGCGCTCGACGTCGGCGCAGGCAACTCGGTGGTCGCGCCAGTTGCCGTGGGACTTTCGGCACCTTCAGCCGACTTCGTCGAGGAATCGTGGATCACGCGGGCGGCCAGCTTCTTCGGCACCTTCGGCGCAGCAGCCGTTGGTTGCGCGATCGCCGCGGCGACGGGCGGTGCAACGGCTGCGGAAAGACTCGCCTGGGTACCCCCTGCGATTTTGCTGGGCTCTTGCAGGACGGCAGGGTCCGAAATCGGCGCGATTGGACGCGCAACGACTGGTCGGCGCTCGGTGCTGGCGGCCGCCAGGCGGTCCGCAGCCGGCTTGGTGCGCGCGAAGCCCGCGGCATACACCGTCAACACCGCCGCCGATCCCAACGCGATCAGGTTAGTGCCGCCGCGCCGACCCGCACGCACAGCTCGCGTGCTCATCGCGACCGGTTGGTGCGGCGGCGATGCGTCGTCAGCGGACGGATTGGGGGTTGGGCGGGAAGTCACTCGAAAGTCGCGGGCCGGAGAAGCGAGATCAGGGGAGGTGCGGGTCCTGATAGTACTACGGCCTCCGGAGCCGGGTCGCTGCGAAGCGTAAGTCCTACCCTCACCGCTCACCCCTCCAACGCTCACTACCTTCTGTTACTCACCGCTCTCTACCCCTCACCCCGCCCGCTTCACCTGCGTCGGAAGCAACCGAATGACTCCAATGAAAATGGCACCAACGATCATGGCCACGACGAACGGCGGCAGATGCAGCACGCCGGGCAATGTGATCTTGCCGAGATCAGCCATCTTGACGATCGGTGCAATGAGCGTCGTGTACACCAGCGTGAAGACCAGCGCACCCACCACGCCACCGACGATCGCCACGACGGCGTCCTTGCGTCCCTCACCGATGCCAACCACACAAGTGCCCGGGCAGTAGCCGCCGAGACCAAAGCCCACGCCGAACACCAGTCCGCCCAGCAACACGCCAACCACGTACGTTGGCTTGATATCGAAGTGCATCTGTTCCGGCATCATCATCGACAGGCCGTACACGACAATCATGCCGACCGCCATGGTCAGGGCCATGAACTTGATGACCGACAGATTCTCAAGACGCAGGTTGCTGGCGATCATCGCCGGGCTCGATGCGCGGACCCGTTGAATGAAGAAGCCCATGCCGACGCCAACCAGCAGAGCATAGAACGCAGCGGCGGTCATGGTCAGACTCCTGCCGCGCGGCGGCCGTTCAACATCTTTGCGGTCATGATGCCAGTGGCGAAGGTGCCGATGGCGAAAACGAAACCACTCACCGAGAGCTGCGTGATGCCTGAGATGATGTGGCCGCTGGTGCAGCCACCGGCGATGCGGGCGCCGAACACGATCAGAAATCCGCCGATAAACGCGTCGCGATAGCGCTTGGATGTCGTCGTTTCACCAACGTGGATCATCTCACGCGCCGGCGCCTTCTCGCGGCTCACCCGTGAGCCGATGAATCCCCCGATCAGCAACCCCACTACCAGGAATGACTCGGGTTTGATGAGCGAACCCATCTTCACCAGATAAGGATTGGCCTCTGCATACGACGGATCGAACACGCGCGCCAGCGCGCCGATGAACCGCGGATACGTGCCCGAAACACCAATGGGGCCCCACAGCACGATCGACACCGCGCCCAGCAACCCGAAGAGAATTCCGTAGACCAGCCACGGTGGAAGTTTTTCAGTGCGATCCGCCGGTATACTGACGGCCGCGGGAACGGAAGCGGCATACGACATGTTGATCTCCATCGCTTTGGGAAATTGCTTACTTCGCAACCGGGCCCGGCTTTCGATCATCCGGGACAAATCGGTCGAGATACGGCATCCGCACCAGGCGTAGCGCGGCGGCATCGAGCGTTGTGGTGTCGTCCACTACATCATTCTGCGCCAGCAGATACGCCGACAGGGCATACACCTGCGCATCCGTGAGTGAGCCGGGTGCAAGAAGCGGCATTGCCCGCTTGATGTAGTCAAACAGCGTGGTGGCGTACGGCCAGTAGTTACCAATCGTATGCGGCAACTTCGGATCGGTTGCAAACAAGAAGCGCTCGGCCTTCGGATCGCGACCGATCAGCTGCGGGAACGCGGGTGCCATGCCTTCGCCCTTCGCGCCGTGGCACTGCGCACACTGCGCGGCAAACAGCACCGCACCCTCAGCAACGGTGCCTCGACCAACCGGAAGCTCAGTTCCATCCGACCCCACATCGTGATTCATCGCGCTCAACTGGGAATCGGAGGGGGCGCTCCCAATTCCGAAACGCTGCTTCGCGCCGGGGCCGCCCGGCACCGCACCGGCGTCGTAGTCGGCAAACGTGGCGGGTGCGAGGCCATTGGAAGAATCCGACCCGCCCTTCGGCGTGCTGCACGCGCACAGCATCAGCGGCAACCAGCACGTGCCCACAATCAGCGAATGATGCCGCATGATCAGGTCGCTCCGTGAAACGAGACACGACCTGCGCTATCCACCTTCCAACCGACAATCTGGTTGTAGTGATAGTCGGTGCCCGGACCGCGCTCGGCGATCAGCGCGGTGCGCGTCGGCTGCACGAATCCCGCGTCATCTGTCGCGCGGCTCAGCAGTACAGCGTCACCGCCCTTCCATTCCCATGCATACTGGAAACGCACCGTCGACTTGGGCTGCGGTATGCCGAGAAACTCCGCGTCGTGCCACGTTCCACCGCCGTCAGTGCTGACTTCGACACGCGCGATGCGACCGCGACCGCTCCAGGCCAGACCACTCAACGAATGCCAGCCGTGCTCCGTGATTGTTTGCGGAGCCGCCGGTGATGTGATGATCGACTTCGCATCAATCTCAAACGTGAAGATGCGCGCGGTACCGTTCGGAAGCGGATCCGTGTACTTGGATGTCTCCCAACGCGTCATCCATGGCTTGGTTCCGAGCTCAAGGCGGCGAATCCACTTCACGTTGATGTTGCCTTCCCAACCTGGCAGCAAGAGACGGAGCGGATATCCCTGCGCGGGACGGAGTGGCTCCCCGTTCTGCGCCCACACGATCATCGCGTCGTCCCATGCCTTCTCCATCGGCACGGATCGCGTCAAGAGACACGCGTCTCCGCCTTCCGCCAGCATCCATGTCGCTTCCGGCTTGGCACCCACCTCTCGCAACAGCGTGGCAAGCGGCACGCCTGTCCACTCCGACGTGCTCAGCATTCCTGACACTTTCTGGGGCGTCAAGTCGGGCTTGGGATCACGGTATGAGGCGCGACCGTTTCCCGAGCACTCGATAAAGTGCGTGCGCACCACCTGCGGAAAACGCTTGATGTCGCGCACCGAGAACGTCAGCGGACGATCGACCAGACCATGAATCGTCAGCGTGTGCCGCTCGGGGTCGAGCAACGGAATGCCGGCGTGATGACGTTCAAAGTGCAGGTCAGACGGCGTGATGTTTCCCGTCAGGTCCTGCAGCGGCGTCAGTGAACTGCCCACCGTCTCACCGTACGGCGCTCGCGTAGGCGCGTGAAAATCCGAGCGCGCCCCGAGTTGCGCCGTCGGTGCGCCCTGCAGTTTTGTCGCGTCCGTTGGCACGATCGGTCGAGCGGGGAGCGGTGGTGCAGGCGGTGCGGCCCCTTGGCCATCAGCGACAAGCGGAATTCCCGCCAATACCGCGCCGCCGATAACGCTTGCGGCGCCGGCCAGCATCTCGCGACGCGAGAGCGGCGTCACGGCACCACCATCTGGAGTTCGAGAATGATCAGTCATCGGAAGAACTTACTTCTTCGCGTGACTGATGGCCGGTGGATTGGGAACGACGGCACCCTTCGGATTCGCGCGAGGCAGTGCCGTCGGCGCACGAAATGCCGTGTGTCCCTTGGTGTCATACGGAACGTCCGCCGGTGCACCGCCCATGGGCCAGTCGTTCTCCTTGCCCGGAGAATCGGGACGCGGATGCGAGTTGATGAAGGCCGAGAGATCGAACGCCTCCTGCGCCGTCAAGGAGCCGGGAGCCGTTTGCGGCATGTTGTGCTTGATGAAACTGGCCGCGCGCTCAATGCGACTCATCGATGCGCCGATGGAATACGACTTGGGTCCCCACAGCGGGGGGATCGGTCCATTGCCGGCACCGGCCGGTCCGTGACACGTGACGCAGAGTTTGGTCGCGTACAGTCCTTCGCCTCGCGTCACATCCCCGTCCAGCGTGTCGGGCATCGATACCAAACCGTCCGCGCCGGCAATCTTGGTCCCCACCGGAATGTCCTTCGAGATGAACGCGAGGTACGCCAGAATATCGACCATCTCGCGGCTCCCCACGGGAATCGCATTACCCGAGAGCGATCGGGTAAAGCAGTAGTTCACGCGGTCCGCCAGTCCGATGACCGTCCCAGATCGCGGCATGTACTTCGGGAATCGCGCATGGGAACCAGTCAGCGGACCCGACGTCGCTCGTATGCCATCGTCCTGATGACAACTCGTGCAACGCAAATTGGACGTCGCGTATGCAGGCAGACTCTCTGGGGTAAATCGCAGCAGATACAGCCCGCGCTTGATCGATGCGCCCATCGAGTCATTCGGAATGTCCTTCTCGCGCTTCGGCACCCACGCCGCTTCGCGGAAGGTCACTGCCGATTCGGCCGCAGGATCGGCCGCGACCACCGGCGGTGGCGCGGGCGTCTCGGAGCAAGCGGACGTCGCGAGACCAAGCCCGATAGCGGCGACAACAAGGCGGGGGAAACGCATGAGAAAGCTCCTGCTCGTCCGAGCGGGGAGGAACGATAATCCGCTATACTGGAATATAGTAATATATTCCCTTATGCGGGGCAAGCGTGCTCACAACGCACATACCACTGCTATAAGTATGGCCGATCCGACCGGCTCCCACCACGCCTCGGGTCTTTGCTCAGCGAAGCGCCTTGCGAATGACCAGCTTCAGTCCAGACCAGACGTCGTCTACCGCGCAGACCTTCACGTCGACCAGACCGATGGGGAGCGCCACCTCGCGGATGACGTCTTCGGTAATATCGGTGGCGACCTTCGATGATCGCTTGGGCCACGAGATCCAGATCACGCCGGTTGCCTTGATCGACGAGCGCAGGCGCCCGAGATCCTGCATGAGGCGTGCTCGCTGCTCGCAGAACACATGAATCACGTCGGTGGCCGCAGTGACCTTGGGTTCCCATGTGACGTGTGCCGGCAGTGGTTCGAGGAGTGCCAGATAGTTCATCGGCGCGTTCTCGACGCACACGCGTGACCCCGTGACAATGCCAAGCTTCTTTGCCAACGGCGTCCCCGAGTAACCGGCGGACCGAGCGCTCATGTGGATCTCATCGTGCTGTCGTCGTTCGAGTGAGAGAGGTCATCCTCAACGAGCCGCTTCAGCTCGGCCTGCTTGGTACGAAGGAATCGCGTCAGGTGCGCCTCAAGGAACACCGCGTCTGCAACACGACCGAGCATGCCGAACGGCGACTGCCAGATGATGATGTCGGTCATCACGACCACGTTATGCTCAGCGCGAAACTCGTGCACGTGACGGAACCGCGCAAACGCGCCTTGCTCCATTTCGTCGACCAGGCGGAACGGGCGATCCATCTCCACAACTCTCGCCGTGAACCGCTGTCGTATTCCAAAGTGCACACCCTCGAAAGTCACGATGTCGCCACGCTCCAGCAGTCCCGACATCCTGCCGCCGACGACCCGTTCATGCGTCCACGCCGACGATCGGACGTGCGCATCGACATCGCGTGCGAAGTCGAAGCACCGTTCAATGGGAGCCACGATACGCGTGTCCACAGTAATCGTTGGCATGCGTCAGCCGTCGGCAATCCGGCGCTGTCGAAGCAC
>JBEBIR010000900.1:0-1609 GCA_040080315.1 Gemmatimonas sp. | reverse complement strand
GTGGGGACGCTGGCCGATCCAATGAGAGGCGACGTGAGTCAGACGCAATGCGATCAGCCCAGCGAGGTCGCCGGAATGCGTGGCTGCGGTCAACCAGGTGTTGGCCAAGAATTGCAGCGCGGCGCAGAAGCTCAACTGGCGTGGTAAGCACTCGGCTGCGGCGGCCGCTGGGAGCAGCGAATGACGCACCAGATTGTCGGCCAACAGTCCCATCCACAGTTCGGTACGGACCATTTCGGGAGTCTTGCAACGCAGCACGTCCAGGGACATCGTGGACTTGAGATTCCGCAGATCGAGTTCCGCGTGCCAGCGTTGGCCGTACAAGTCGGCCAAGTCCTCGCGGGTGATCGTCGTGGCGTCGCACAGCGTGGTGACCACGACCACCGACTGCATCCGAAAGCCACGTTCACGCACGGCGAACTTCATTTCGCGCACTCTCAGCGTGTTCGGCAAACGATCGTAGGTTTTCTGATCGAGCCACTCGGGGCGTTGCGGCTTAGGCCAACAGACCAAGTGGTCATCGGCTCCCAGACGGCGGCCAAGACGGAAGTCGGCGGTGCGATGCTGATGCAGTCGCGTCACGACCTCGACGCCCAACTCCTGCAAGAGCGTGATCGTGAACCAGCCGGCGTAGTAGCGATCCGCCACGATCACGTCACCGCGCTTGAGCAACTCGAACAGTTGTCGGAACAGCGCCGTCTCGCCGGTCTCTTTGCCGGAGTACGGTCCCAGCGCCGCGCCGCTGACCATCGCCGTGGCCAACGAGATCAACGCCACCGCTCGCAGAATCGGAAAGCCGAGTCCTGCGGCTTGCGAGTTCGGTTGCGGGGGGCACCGACCGCAGGTTGGTCCGGCTTGGTGCTCCGGCGTGTCGGGCATCGAGAACGTCGTGCCATCCACCAGAAACGCGCGATGTCCTTGCCAATGCCATTCGTCGGGAAGCTGCGTCTCGCAGTCGTCAGCCAACTCCCGCGCCAGTCGCCGCGGTACCGTTTCGGGAATGCGGCAACGTGCTCGGCAATACGCGCCGGTGTTGGTGCCGCTGACGACTCGGCCAGAGAGCGCTTCGACCACCGCGACTCGCGCCACCGCCGCCGTACACGAACGCTGCTCCCCCGTGAACAACATCTGCGACAAGAACGCCCACAACGTCACCGCCGGTGTATAGACCACGTCGCGGTCATCGTCGTCGGAACAGTCCACACCTTCCGATTCGAAGACGTCCGCCAGACGCTCCGCCGTGAGCACGTTGGCAAACGGCAAGTCATCCGCCTGAAGCAGCGAACGACGGACAAACTCAAATGCTCTTCCCGATCCCGCACCCGATGAGCGAAAAGACATGAGACCTTCCTTGGTCCAGCTTGCACGCCCACGCCCAAGAAAGGTCTCACCAAGGGCGGACCATAGGCCACGAAGACCTCACCACCAAGACCAGTTGGTCAAACCGCGCTCGGTCATCACCACCGATGGATTGCAGACCTCAACGCCCTCACGCGTGCGTCCTACTGGTCCGCGCCGACCTCACGCTCAACGAGTCCGGCAGTGCCATTCGTGCCTGACACCTTTTCTGCCCTTTGACACAACTGACACCTTTAACACAACCGGTTAC
>JBEBIR010000154.1:0-7600 GCA_040080315.1 Gemmatimonas sp. | reverse complement strand
CAGCTTGTACCGGAAGAAGTTGGAGAAGGCCGACACGCTGCCCTCACCGAATCCCGAGTGATACGCGAAGATGTGCTGGGAGGGGAGGATCTCGTTGCCGTCGCGCAGGGTGACGCCGTGAGGCAGTCCAGCCACATCACCGTATGTGTAGAGATGGTACTCATGGCCGCACCGCAGAAACGAGGTGATCGCCAGCCGCTCCATCGTGCTCAGTCGTTCGCCAATCCACAGGCTCTGTACCGCGTGATTCGTCATAATCCTGGGGCCATCATGGTGACGGTGGCGAGCGAAACGCACGCGAGCGACGTTCTAGTACCCACGGGGCGAGTGGATTGTACGTTGCAGACACGCCTCCTCGCCATTTCCCCGCCCTCACGCGCCGCCGGCCACACATCCCTGTGAGCGTCTCGATCATCATTCCCGCCTTCAACGCAGTCGCCACCGTGGCGATAGCGCTCGAATCGGTGCTGGCACAGAGCCGGTCCGATTGGGAGGCGGTGGTGGTGGATGACGGATCAACCGACGAGACCGCGGCGGTGGTGACCATGTTCGCGCAGCGCGACGCGCGCATACGTCTGGTCCGTCAGTCCAACGCCGGCGAAGGCGGAGCACGCAATGCCGGTGTCGCGATCGCCCGCTTCGACTGGCTGGCGTTTCTGGACGCGGACGACTGGTTATTGCCGGGATTTCTGGCACGACTCCTCGACGCACGTGACGCCGACCCGTCGCTCGATGCCGTCCATTGTGGATGGCGCTATGTAGACCCTGATGGACAGGCGACGTTCGACAAGCATTGTGCGAACGATGTGTTCCTCTTCCCCGTCTTTGCGCGCTATTGCGGATTTGCGGTGAACGCCTGCATCGTGCGCCGCCGGCTTGTCGAAGATGTGGGCGCCTTCGCAACGGACCTGCGCACCTGCGCTGACTGGGATCTCTGGCAGCGGATCGCGAGGGCGGGCGCACGATTCGGTCGCGTCGAGGACGTCCTCGCCCAGTGCCGCATGCGGCCGCATCAAGCGTCGCTGGATGTTGAGGCACTGCTCAGCGACGGCCTTCGCGTGATCGCGCGCGGACATACCACCGATGAACGCGTGGCACGGCCACACCCCGAGTACGCCGGCGGCGCCGCACGCGATGATCTCGAAGCGGCGGGAATCGAGTACCTGTGCGGCGTGGCCGCCGTGTGCATCGGCGCGGGCGGCGATGCCCGCACGCTCTTGGGGTCGCGTGTCGAGCAGCAGGCGCTGGAGCTGGATCGTGTGGCCCTCGCCTACATGTTCTTCGAGAAAGTGCCGTTTGCGGTCTCCCGCGCACCAGCGGCGTGGCCCGATTTGTGGCGGACCGCCGATCCGCAGTTGCTGGCCTTCCTGGTCGCACTTGAAGCTCACCTTGGCGACCCCGGCCTGGCGCGGCGAGTGCGTCGCCTGCTGCTGCTGCTGATTGTCGACTGGACGGAAACGTTCGAACCGCCTGCGCCGTCCATAGCGCCATCCGCTGAAGATCCTGCGTGGGGGAATATTGCCGCCCTCCGGGCTGATGCTATTGCGGAGCTGCGGCAAGAGCGAACAGAGCTCGCGAGCGCGCTTGAGAACGCTATTGCACGCGCCGCCAGCGTCGCGAGTGAGCTGCAGTCGAGGGAGCGCGCCGCCGCGGAAGCGATTGCCGCCCTTCAGGCCGAGCGCGCCGCCGACCACCTTGCGCTTGCGAACCTGCATCAGCAGTACCGGTCGACGCTGGCGGAGAATGAGCAGCTACTGGAGCGCGGCGCGAGCGCGGACCGTCTCGTCGTCTCGTTGCGCGAGGAGTTGGAACGCGCGTGGTCTGAGCGCGCGCAGGTCGCCGAATCGCTGGCCCGCGCATTGAGCGATGCGGATGCGCTGCGCGCTTCTCGGAGCTGGAGGATCACGGCACCATTGCGAACGGTATTTGATCGCCTGTCGAACCTCCGACCATAGTGCCTCCTTCGTCCTATCGCTCCGTGGCGTCCTCGGTACCGTCGACCGGAATCCCCACCGGGAATCCGTGCATCTCGGTTGTCATCTGCACGCACAATCGGGCCGACTACCTGACCAAGGCAATCGACAGCGCGCTCGGACAGGATCTGCCGTCAGAGCTCTTCGAAGTGATTGTGGTCGACAACTGTTCTGACGATCACACCGCGGCCGTACTTGAGCGTCTCAGCAGCGTCGTCCGAGTGCTGCATGAGCCGATGCTTGGCCTGTCGCATGCCCGCAATACCGGTTGGCGTGCGGCGCGCGGCACCTATGTCGCACTGCTGGACGACGATGCAGTCGCCGAGCCTGATTGGCTTCACCATGTGCTGAGTGCTTTTGAGCACGGCGTGCCGACACCAGTGTGCGTCGGTGGACGGGTCGTCGCTCTGTGGGAGGCTCCTCGGCCGCGCTGGTTGAGTGAACGGCTGCAGTTGAGTCTTTCGCTCACGGACTGGTCGGACGTACCACACGCAGTGACCGATCTATCGCGCGAATGGCTGGTGGGCGCGAATATCGCCTTTTCGCGCGCAGCGCTTGAAGATCTGGGTGGATTCCCCACGTCCTTGGGCCGCGTTGGTACACGCCTGTTGTCGGGAGAGGAGATCGTCCTCCAACGTCGACTGTTGTCTCGGGGCCTCACCTGTTGGTACGAGCCCCGCGCGCAGGTCAGCCACCGCATTCCGGCGGATCGGGTAACGCATCGATGGTTCCGTCACCGCCAATTTTCGCAGGGAGTCTCAGATGCCATCATCTGGCGGCTGGAGCGACAGGCGACCGGGGACAGCGCGTGGCGGCGCGCATGGCAGGAACTCGCGCCGCTCCTTCGTGCGGGCCTCGGCTATCCAGGCTATTTCCGCGCGGCGAAACAGCCCCAGCGATTTGAGTATGTCTGTGGCATGCTCTGGCGACTGGGATTCCTCCGCGGCATGATGCGAACCTGATGCCGGCTCCGATTCGCGTACACGTCATACGAACCCGATGGGCGCATTGGGGGGCTCACGCCGGGATCGTTCGGTACTTCGACTATCTCGATCGAAATGCGTTCTCGCTGCACGATACACCCACGCCGTTCGACGACGAATCCGTGGCGTCTCCGCGGCGACCGGTCCACGACTGGGCGCGGGGCCTGTTGAGGCACAATCGCATGCCGTGGTATACGCTGGGCGACCTGCGGGTGGAGTGCGATGCGGCACAGCGCGTGCTGCGTGACCAGGTCGACGTCGTCCACTTTCTCGACCCGGAGCACGGGATGCAGTTTCTCCCGCTCTGGTTGCACCATCTCCCCGCGCGCTGGCGACCGCGGATGGTGGCGACGTTTCATCAACCGCCGGATCTGCTGCCGCAGATCCTCCGCCGCGATGTCGTCGCCGCGCTCGATCACGTCAGCGTGGTATCGCCCGATCAGGTGCCGTTCTTTGAATCGTGCCTGCCAGCCGAGCGCATCACTGTCATCCTGCACGGTATCGACACGAACTTCTTCACCCCTGGTCCGGCCCGCGCGGAATCGGCGACGTTCAACTGCATTACCGTGGGTCACAACTTGCGGGACTTTGCGGCGGTGCGCGCCGTGGCGGAGCAGCTGCGTACGGATGCCAACATTCGCTTTCATGTTGTCACCTCGGCGACGACGGGGGTTGAGGATCTGCCGAACGTCACCATGCATCGCAACGTCAGCGATGTGGAACTGCGACGCCTCTATCAGGAGGCGGACGTGCTCTTCCTGCCACTCAAGTCCGCAACGGCCAACAACGCGCTGTTAGAAGCATTCGCCTGCGGATTGCCGGCGGTCACGACTGCTCTGCCCGCGACCCACGCGTACGCATCCGCGCAATCGGCCCTGTTGGTCCGTGACAACGATCCGCCGCTCCTGATCGCCGGGCTGCTGCGGTTGCGCGATGATCGCACGCTGCGTGCGCAGCTCGGTGAAGCGGCGCGACAACGCGCCGTCGAGTTGCAGTGGGAGCGCATCGCCCCAGCCTACGAGGCGCTGTACCGCGGTCCCTCCACGTGAGCGGCTCCAACCTCTTGTTGGCGATCCGCGCGACCATTCGCGCGGATTCAGATCCGGCTCGACAGGCGCTCTTCGTCAACTTGACGCAATCGAGTCTGCCGGCGCGCCTGGCGACCGGGCTGCACGCCGCATTGGGAACGTCCTGGCTCTCGACCCTGCTGGTGTCGGTCTATGGAGCACGCGCGTATCTGGTTGCCACCTGCGACGACGTCCCGACCCCGACGCTGCTGACGGTGGCGGTTCACCGTAACGCGCGCCATCAGGTCAATCGCGTCGTCGAATGGTTTCGCGGAGAACCCGTCGCGCGCGCGCGTTTTGACACGCGCGAGATCCTCTCACTGGCTGCGCTTTCCCGACTGTGGTCGATGATGCGCGCGCCACGCGACGTTCTGCGAACCTTGCGTGTGATTCATCGCATCAATTCACATCACTCGTTTCTCGTGGCCTGTCGCTCCGCCAGCACGGTGGCATCGTACGCCCGCGGACGGGCGCTGCTCACGCACGTCACGCCGCGTGCCGTCGTCGTGTCGAGCGATACCAACCCGGAGGAAATCGCGTTTGTTGCAGCCGCGCGTGGGCTTGGCATCCCCACCGTCTACATTGCGCACGCGTATCCCAGTCCGTTCTCGCCACCGCTTCGCTTCAGTCTGTCGATTCTTGAGGGGGATGCCGCGGTGGATTCGCGACGCGAGAAGGGACGGATCGACAGCGAAGTCGTGCTGCTCGGCGTGGAGGGCGACTCTGGCCCCCTTGATCCCCACCGATTCGCCACGCGGAGTCCGGTTGTCGGCCTGTGCCTGCCCAAGGTCGTCTCGTGGTCCACGCTTGCGGACATCGTGCGTGATTGCCGTCAGGTCTTTGGTGCTCGCGAGGTGCTTGTGCGCTGGCATCCCAGCATGCTGGAATCGGCCGGGAGTTCGGAAGCCATCGGCGCCACGCCGGGCGTTACGACGACGTCCGGTGACGAGCCGCTGCGCGACATCGCCGTGCGCTGTGATTGGATTGTGGCTGATGCGAATAGCAACGTGCATCTGCAGGTGCTCAAGTTGGGAACTCCGACCGTGGCAGTCGAGGGGTTTGGCGTAACTGCTGAGGGACGTTCTGATGTGTATGGCTTCTGCGCCAACCGGATCCTTTTTCCTCCCGTGACGTCGCTCCGCGACGTGTCCGTGCCGGACCTGATTGCGTTCTACGAGGGTGACTGGCCCGCGCGATTTACCCGCTATGACGCCGCGTACCTTCAGGACGCGACCGCGATGGCGTCGCGTGCGAGGCAGGCGATTGTACGACTGGTCGCGCGGTGAGCGAGATCGGTGCGGTGCCACGCGCAGGCGACGGACGGCGCGGCCTGCGTCACGCGCTGAAAGCGCTGAGCGTGGTGTTCAGCGCGGCGCTCCTCGTCATTTTGTATCGCAGTCTCGATGTGCGTGGCGTCGGCGTTGCACTGCGTGCAGCCGCACCGTGGTGGCTCGCCCTTGCGGTCGGACTCATCCTGCCTATCACGCTGCTTCGGGCACTCCGCTTCAAGTGGATCATGCCCTCTGGCGGCGTGGCCAGCGTGGCCGAAGCCGTGCGCATTACGCTGGTTGCCAGCGCACTCAATGTCTTCCTGCCGGCCAAGACCGGCGACTTCGCCAAGAGTCTGATCGTGACGCGGCGTGGCGGCGCCTCCGGGGGCGCGTCTGCCGCGATTGTCGTCTACGAACGGCTCTCCGATACGGCATGCATGATCTTCTGGGGAATCCTCGGCGTGCTCGTCGCGCGCCCGAACCTTCCACTCCTGCCGTCGGCAACGTGGTCTGTATTCGCCGGTCTGGGTATCGTGTGTTCGGTGCTGATTCTCTCTGTTCGCGCAGCGACGCTGTTGACCGTGCTGCCGACGCGGCTGCTCGGCCCAAGACGCGCGCCGTGGCTATCCTCCCTTGTCGCCGCGTGGCCGGCGCTCTTGGTGTCACTGCAAGGACGTCGCATCGCGCTGGCGCTTTTCTCCGTGTTTCTCTGGCTCGTGCAGTTGCTCCAGGTGTGGCTCTTCGCCGTCGCTCTCTCGGCCGACATCTCATTTGCGGTGTGCGCCAGTGTCTCCTCAATCGCGCTGATCGTTGGTCAGATTCCCGGAACCCTGTCCGGTATCGGCGCTCGCGACATGACGCTGGTCCTGCTGCTGTCTGCCTACATCGCCCCCGAGAAGGCCGCCGCTCTCGGAATTCTCACGGCGACGCGGACGCTGGTGCCAGCCCTGTTGGCGCTACCGACGCTTCGCTACTACCTCGGCGTGATGGTCGAGGGTGAGACCCGCGACACGGCGGGCTGATGCGCTCAAATTGGCAGAATTCGGTACAGTTCTTGCCGCGTGTCCCATCGCATCGGATGCTGCTTTCTTGGCCTGATTCCGGGAGGGAGTGTGAGTGAAGTTCTGGCAGTGATCGGTGCGCGTTCCGGCTCAAGAGGCCTTCCGGGCAAGAATGTTCGCTTGCTGGCGGGCCGACCGTTGCTGTCGTACCCCATTGAAATCGCGACCCGTTGCCGCCATGTGACTCGAGTCATTCTCTCGACGGACTCGCCCGAATATGCGGCGATCGGGCGTGAGTACGGCGCAGAGACGCCGTTTCTGCGTCCCGCCGAGCTCGCCGCAGATACATCGCTGGTGTCCGAGTATGTTCGGCACGCGGTCCGCTGGGTGCGAGAGGTCGAGGGTTATCGGCCCGCGCAGGTCGTCTGTCTCATGCCCACGACACCGCTGGTCCGATCCGCCGACGTTGATCGTTGCATCGAACTACTCGCCGCTGACGACACCGCGGATTCGGTGATTGCGATGACCCCGGCCAAGGAGCACCCACGCAAGGCGGTGAAGCTTGCCCCGGACGGTCTGCATGTTGTGTCGTATGTGACGGAGCGCGGTCCCGATGTCGCGCCGAGCAATCGTCAGGGCTACGCCGAGGCGTTCAACCGACAGGGCTTACCGGTCGTCAGTCGGGTGTCCTCGTTCGAGCTGACCGGATCGCAGACGGGTGAGAAGATCCTGTTTCACTTGATTCCTCAGGAAACCGCGCTGGACGTCGACGGCGATTGGGACTTTCGACTGATTGAGTTGTTGCTCCAACATTCCGCGTTGTAGCGTGGTGACTTCGCAGGAACGCGGATCGGACGAACGCGCCGCTGGAGTGCTCGCGCGCGTGGTCTTCGCGCTGATTGGTCTGTATCTCGTCGTGGCGGTTGCGCAGCGTGTGGCCCTGTTCGCCGACGGCTCGTATTGGTTCCTGTCCATCCTGCTTGAGGGTGGTGTACAGTCGTGGAATCCGCGCTGGTCGTCGTACACGATTCTCTCGGCTCCCACCATCCTGGCGGCGTGGAGCGGTGTGCGAAATGTCACCGCGCTCGAAGTCGTATTCGGCGTGGGCATGTACGGGCACTTCGCCATCATGATGATCATCTGTGCCCGTGCCGCTGCGAGGCGCAGGCATCTGTTGATTTTTCCTGCTGCCTCGTTCTTTCTGGTGAGCGCCAACATGGGGTTCTGGCCGCATACCGGCAGTCATGTCATGGTGTCTTTGTTCTGGTCGCTGCTGTTTGTGTTGATGCTGCCGTCGTCGCACAC
>JBEBIR010000153.1:0-7603 GCA_040080315.1 Gemmatimonas sp. | reverse complement strand
TGTGCCCGTGGAGCAGGTCGTGCGCGGCGATGTGCTGACGGTGCGCCCGGGCGAACGCGTCCCGGTTGATGGCGAGGTCATCTCCGGTGAAAGCGCGGTTGACGAAAGCATGTTGACGGGCGAATCGCTGCCGGTGGCGAAGAAGGCGGGCGATCGGGTGATTGGGGCAACCATCAATCGAACCGGTGCGTTCCGGTTTCGCGCCACGACATTGGGATCGGACAGTGTGCTGGCGCAGATCGTGAAACTCATGCGCGACGCGCAGGGTTCGCGCGCGCCCATTCAACGACTGGCTGACCGCATCTCCGGCATCTTCGTGCCCATCGTGATGTCGCTGGCCGTCGTCACCTTTGTGGTGTGGTTCATCGCCGCCGATTCCGCGCCTGGAGTGCGCGCGTTTGCTGCGGCGGTGGCGGTGCTCATCATCGCGTGTCCCTGCGCCATGGGTCTGGCCGTACCAACGGCCGTCATGGTCTCCACGGGGAAAGGTGCGGAACTGGGCGTGCTGTTCAAGGGCGGTGAGGTGCTGCAGCGCGCGGGAGATATCACGACTGTCGTGCTGGACAAGACCGGCACTGTCACCGAGGGTCGGCCGACGGTGACCGATCTTGTCGCAACCGTTGGTGGCCCGTTCGACGGCCCTGCGCACACCGTTGACGATCTGTTAGCGCTTGCGGCGTCCTTGGAGACGTTGAGCGAACATCCCCTGGCCGAGTCCATCGTGCGCGAGGCGCGCGATCGTGGGTTGGCGGTGCAGGCGCCTCAGTCGTTCGAATCGCACACCGGGCGTGGCGCGATCGGGGTGGTGGATGGATTCGCCGTCCTGGTGGGTAACGCGCTCCTGCTCACCGACTATGCAATCGATGTCGGTCCCCTGCGCGACATCGCCGACCGGCTGGCCGGCGATGGCAAGACCCCGATGTTCGTCGCAGTGGACGGCGTGCTGGGCGGTGTGATTGCCGTCGCCGATCCCATCAAGGAGACATCGCGCGCGGCGATCGCGCGGCTCCACGCGATGGGCCTTCAGGTGGTCATGCTCACCGGCGACAATCAGCGAACCGCGGACTCGATCGCGCGGCAGGCGCATATCGACCGCGTGGTAGCCGGAGTCCTGCCCGAGGGAAAAGTCGCGGAGATCAAGCGACTGCAGGCCGAGGGTCAGGTGGTGGCCATGGTGGGTGACGGAATCAACGATGCGCCGGCGTTGGCGCAGGCCGATGTGGGCATGGCGATCGGCACCGGCACGGACGTCGCTGTGGAAGCGGGAGATATTGTGCTGATGCGTGGCGACCTGCAGAGCGCGGCGCAGGCGATTGCGTTGTCGCGTCGCACCATGCGCACGATGAAGCAGAATCTGTTCTGGGCATTCGTGTACAACGTGGTCGGCATTCCCATTGCGGCGGGCGCGCTGTATCCCGCGTTCGGTCTGCTGCTGAGTCCTATTCTTGCCAGCGCGGCGATGGCGTTCAGTTCGGTGAGCGTGGTGACCAACAGTCTGCGCCTGCGTGGCGCGCGGATCGCGTGACAAACACCCACGGGGATCAGTGATGACAGCGACCAGGAAAGCCCTCGCCGTGGCGCCGGATGCGAAGGAGCGCAACCGCAAGCGGCTGCGTCGCATCGAAGGGCAGGTGCGCGGACTGCAGAAAATGGTTGACGAAGATCGCTACTGCGCCGATATCCTCACGCAGATCTCGTCGGTGCACGAGGCGTTGCGCGCCGTGGGGCGGGAGCTCATGCGCAATCATCTCAAGCACTGCGCCACGTCTGCCATTCGATCGGGCGATGAGAAGGCGGAGCAGATGTATGATGAGCTGGTCGAAATGATGTACAAGCACAGCCGCTGAGCGGACTGGGCCGCTCCGCGGCCTGCGCGGCGAATGACCGTGACGCATCGGTCCCGTCACAGAACAGTGAAATTGCGCACTCGGTGAGCCGCGTCACCTTCGAATACGCGTCACCCGATCAGCGTTCGTACAATGGCATCGGCAACCACTGTCCCGGTTGCCGATCGCGTCGCTCCCTCACGAACCTCGGAGTATACAATGCGCATATTCGTCTTCGCCGCCGCTGCAACGCTGGCGATTGCAGGCTGCGGCACCGGTACGGGCCCTGAGTCCGGCAGCAACGTCGGATTGGGTTTTCAGGTCGCGCGCACATCGACCGCGTCGGCAGCCACCATCGCCGCGAGTGTCACCAGCCCCGATGGGTCGCCCATTGTCGGCGCCCCGCCGGTGATCACCACGTCGGCTGAAGGGCTGCGCGTCACCCGTGATGCCGACGTGATTCTGATCACTCGCGCGCAACTGGTGGTGCGTGATGTTCGGCTCAAGAGCGCGCTGGCCGTGTGCAACGACGACGACGATAGCACATCCTCGATCGTCCGCGCGGACGGCCGAAACAGCTCCGACGACGATGACGACGACTGCCCGGAGCTGCGCGTGGGCCCGTTTCTCGTCACGTTGCCGGTGAACGGTGCGGATGGTGCGCGCGTGTCGGTGCCAGTGCCTGCGGGCACGTACTCCTCGGTGCGTCTCTCGCTGCACAAGGTCACCAGCAACGACTCGGCCGATGCCGTGTTCCGTCAGGCGAATCCTGATTTCCGCGATATCAGTGTGCGTCTCGAGGGCACCTACAATGGAGTGCCGTTTGTATTCGTGAACGACGTGAACGCCAAGATCGAAGTGCCGTTGCCAGATCCGTTGGTGATTGGCACGGCGGGAGGCGATGTGACGGTGTCGATCGACTTCGGCACGTGGTTCCTGCGTCCGCAAGGCGGATTGTACGCGCCGGCCCTGGCCAACACGCCGGGCTCCGTGCGCGCGGCGATTCAAAACAACATCCGGCGCGCCTTCCACGCGTTCCGGGACCGCAATCGGGACGGTCGCGAAGACTAGTCCCGGCGCTGCGCGGTCACGGTGTTACACCGTGACCGCGACTTCGCGCGTCAGGTACGCCAGCACATCGGCGGCACCATAGTGCGTTCGACCCTCGAGAAAGCGGCCCAGATTCACCACATCATCACCGCTGGTAATGATGGACGGTTCCTCCCAGCCATTGTCGCGCGCCTGCGGCATACCAATACCGGCCACCAGGGCGTTGCAGAGGCACTGACGATCGACCGTGTCGTCAAGCGTGCCGCCCTTCTTGCAATACGTGTCGACAGGCTCTGACGAACACCGATAGTCGAGTCGTCCGTCCGCCCGACGATACGTCTCGCGCAGATAGCCAAGATCGCAACACCGTTCGCGCGGCGCGAAGATGGGCGCCTTCTCGTCGACGATGACAATCTTGAACGGATAGCCGGTCGGCGAAGCGCGCGCATCGGTACGAATGTGCAGCGATTGCTGCAACGCCCCGGCGATCACGCGACGCTTGATGTCGGGAGTGAATCCTGATTCGTCGGAATAGGCGAACAGCGTGCCCACCTGGACACCGGCCGCACCCTCTGAGAGCGCGTGTTCAAGCGCCTCGGGAGAGCCGGACCCGCCGGCCAGGTAGAACGGGAGGCCGATCTCGCGCATCGCGGACAGGTCGACGATATCGCGCTCGCCGTAAATCGGTTCGCCCTGATCATTCAGCTTCATCTGACCACGGGGCGGTGCGTTATGACCGCCGGCCGTGGGGCCTTCCACGACAAAGCCATCGACCCGACCGTTGGATTTGCGGGCGAGTGTGAGCGCCAACGTGGCTGCCGACACAATCGGGAAGAAGCGCGGACGCGAGAGGGCGGCGCTGGCGTCGGGGAAGCGCGTGCGTGGATCGAACTGCAAATACGACGTCTCGCCGGACAGCTGACCGACCACGTCGAGTTTGATCGATGCCATCTCGTGATTCGCCATCGCATCCAGTGCGCCAGGAATCTCGCGCGGAATGCCGGCACCCATCAACACGACATGCACGCCGGCCATCATGGCGCCGTAGAGCGCAGGCAGCGTCGGCATCTGAATCTTGGTGAGCAAGTTGATTCCCACCAATCCGTTGTGTCCTTCCTTGGCCAGCGTCACCTCGACATACGAACCGAGCATCGTGATCTGATCGCGGATCGCCGTCACCGTTTGCTTGTACATGGGCAGCAATCGATACGGTTCGTCCGCCTTTCGACCCTCGGGCTCGAAGAAACGCTTCATGACATACGCGACGACGTCCGGCATCGGAAAGCTCGCCATGGCACGGCGAACATGACCGCCGGGATCACCATCCTGCAGGCGACGTACCAGCACCACGTCGAGCGCCGTCCCTGAGACGACCCCCAGATGACCAGCCTGCGAGACGGCGCGCGCCAGCTTCCAGTTGGAAACGGCGACACCCATACCGCCTTGAATGATTCGAGGTAGGCGAGCGGAATCGCTCATAAGGGCACTGGGAAGGGATAAAGTACTGAGCACTGAGTACTGAGTACTCAGTACTTGGTACTCTCTCTGGAGCTTCTCGGCCAATCATAAATATAACCAGAAATCGGCTTGTGGCCCTTTCTGACGATCTTGCGGGTCACTTCTACCGAGGCAAGCTTATGCAGCATATGAGCTTCCTCGACTTGACACGGCTTGCGCGACTCGGATTGGCGGGGCTTCTTCTCGGTACCCCTGAGGTCAGCGCGCAGACCGGCCTGGTCGGCGTCTGGCGGGTGGAACGGGGTGTCGCGGCACCGTGGGTTCGCGAGGGTGTTGACCGGGCCGACGCGGCGGCGTGGCTTGGTTCTACCGTGCGTTTTCAGGCGGCGCAGGTCACCGGACCGGGAGTGCTCTCGTGCCGAGGCGCGCGGTATGTGAGTGTGGCGCAGCCTGCGGACGGCCTGTTTCAGGGTGGACTGCCCTCGCCGGCCCGCGAGTCCGCGGGACGACTTGGTATCACGCAGTTCCCCGTGCCAGGGGTGCGGCTCGATTGCGACGCCGGGTCGTTCGACTTTCATGCTGTCGATCGCACCACCATGCTCGTCGCTGTCGACCATGTGATCTGGACCTTGACGCGCTCGCCCGGCGCGCTGGCCGCTGCGACATCGCCCAGTGGTGTGGTGCAACGGTTTCTTGAACAGCATTTCGCCGGCTCGATGGCGTTCGATCAGGCGGACATCAGCGCCAAGCGATCCTGGCTGTCCGATTCGTTGAGCACCGCTCTCACGCAGGCGCTGGCGCGTCGCACGCCTGTGGGCGAAGCGCCACTGATTGACGGCGATGTGTTCACGGATTCGCAGGAGCCGCCGACGCGGTTTGCGGTGGGCACCGCGGTGCCGCGCAATGGTGTCATGACGGTCTCTGTGCGCCTCAGCGACGGGCATCGCGACCGCACCGTCGCCTATCGGCTGCACCGTCAGCGCGGCGAATGGCGCATCGCCAATCTGCGATTTGACGATGGCTCCTGGCTGCTCGAACTCCTGCGCCGCACCCGATAGACGAAAAGGAAAAACAGCGCACGCGATGGGAATCGCGGGCGCTGTTTTTCGATGATGCATCAATACTCCCATTCCATCGCAATACCAATATCTATCACTGGGTGTAAATCGGTCCGATCATCGACTGCACCACTTCGCTCAAATGATTTCAGATGTACTTTCTTCCATTGACAGACGATCCTCGAACTCACTGACTTCGCGCTCCACTGCATCCACCGTCTTGCCATAGCGCTCCTTAATCCTGCCAATCAATTGGTCGCGCTTGCCTGCAATGACATCCACATCATCGTCCGTCAGCTTTCCCCACGTCTCGCGAACGTTGCCCTTGATCTGCATCCAGTTCCCTTCGATCGTCTGCTTGTGCATTGGTCCGTTCTCCCGCCGAGCTGTAGGATGAGTCCGCTGGCATGACCAGCGGGGAGTCAAAATGATTCGGCAGCACCAGTCGCAATCCGTGACGCGGCGTCCGACGACGCATGGAGAAGCGCAGGTCTGCCGGTCGAACCCGTTCGGCGTGACGTGACCACGACATGGCCGGTGTCGGCGTCAGGTCGGTCTGCGCCGCATCGTCCCACTGCAACTGGGCCTGTGGACCGGTCAGGAGCACCTGCTTGGCCAGCGCCATGGCCAGCTGGTAGGCGCGACGGCTTTCCAGAATGGCGGTGACCAACGAGCGGGTGCAGACACCGGAGGCTGTTTCGAGAGTCAGATCAGAGCTGGACATGCTGCGAATCTCCGAGGACCTGCGATGGTGATGGCCGATGCGGCTGATGCGTCGTGCGCCGCGTTCGTGACTGTAAAGTCGTGGGCAGCGGGACAGCGCACCATCGCCCACGCGGCGGATTTTGCATCTCCCCCTTGTGGATGAGTTGAGTCATCCCTCCGCGACCTACTGTCATCGCATGTTGCGATAGAGGCCCACCAGTCCGATGACCGCGCCTCCAACAGCGACGGCGTGACCGCCATCACCACCAATCAGCAGGCCGACCACCACGGCCGCGGCACCCACGCCCATCAGCGCGAGATTGGGGCCGACATTCTCACCAGGGTCACGCGGTGGCACGTCGAACGGATTGTTCGCATGCGATGCGACAAGAGCCGCAGGCGCAACGCGGGGACCGCTTCGGGTTGCATTCGCAACTACCTGTGCGGGTGCTGGCGTGCTGCTGTCGAGCGTCGCTGTGCGCGCAACGGTATCCACCGCGATGACGCCGGTCTGGGCATACGTCGTTGCCGGGAGCATTGTCACGCCACAGAGCAGCGCTACGCGCCACATCGACGTGCGAAAATACGAGCGGTTCATGGGGCCCCCACGGTGCGCGCACTGGCGTTCGCGAAGATGGCCACTTCGATGCGCCGGTTCGTCTGACGACCCGCTTCTGTTTCGTTCGACGCCAATGCTTCCAATTCACCCCTACCCGACGCGCGAAGGCGCGAGGAACTGACGCCCTGCGCGGCAAGGTAGCGCGACGCCGAATTCGCGCGGCGCATGGAAAGGTCCTGATTGTACGTCGTGCTTCCGAGCGCGTCGGTATGTCCCACGATCAGCAGCTCAGTCTTCGGATACTTGTTGAGACTCACCGCGAGATTGCGCAGGTTCTGACCGGATTCCGCGCGGATGGCGTCCGAATCGAAGTCGTACAACAAGCCGGAGGCGAAGGTGACTTGAATGCCTTCTCCCACCCGCTCAATGGTCGCACCAGGAATGTCGAGCTTGAGTTCCTTCGCTTGCTGATCCATCTGATGGCCGATGATCGCGCCGGCGGCGCCGCCAACGACCGCGCCGATAATGGCGCCGCGTGCGGTCGAGCCGGTCTGGTTGCCGATGACGCCGCCCACGGCGCCGCCGGCTGCGGCACCGATCACCGCGCCCTGCTGCTTCTTGTTCATGGAGGCGCAGCCGCCGGCGATCATCGCCAACGACGCGAGGGACGCCGCAACCACTGCGGCGCGGGAACGCGCCGACGTCCACTGAATACGTGCGATCGTGTTACGCATGGAATATCTCGTGAAGTGAACCATCAAGTGTTGCAAGCACAGACTCCCTTCAAGCCTTCTTTTTCAAACCAGTGACGACCAGCACCACGCCGCCAAGCACGGCTACGCCAGCCACCCAGGGCGCGATAGGACGCTCTTCATCGGCCGAGATCTTCAGATCGCCGACCTTGATGACATCACGACGGGTGGTGAAGCTTCCACCGCGGAAGAACA
>JBEBIR010000152.1:0-7617 GCA_040080315.1 Gemmatimonas sp. | reverse complement strand
AGCGGATACGAGATTCGTCCAAGCCAGGACAATGGGGCGGACGCCAGCGCGCGACCAATCGCCGTCTCAGCGGCCGCAGCGCCGCCAGCCAATATCAGTACAGTGCCGCCCACCGGCACGAGGGCGATCAGGCCTGGATACGACATGCTCCGATCATAGACGAATGCCGGCACCACAATGGCCGCAATCCCCACTACCTGCGCCGTGGCGATCGAGTTGGTGGATGTCCTGAACACACTTTGACCGGCGCCAACCAGAAATGCCATCACACCGCCGGCGGCGAACGCCCACAGTCGCGTGTGCGGTCCAAAATACGCCCACATCGGCGCCGCACTGCTGCTCCACACCGACAGCGCGAAGGACAGCGCACCAACGATCATGATGCCCCAAAACACCGTCCGCATGATCATGACATGCCGCGCACTGTCGGATTCGACATGCGCTGCCCGTCGCTTGCCAATCCACGCCAGCAGCATGACAACAACGGGAAAGATCAGCACAAGTTGATACTCGACGCCGAGCGTCCACGTATGCAGCAGCGGATTCTCGCCGGCAGAGAAATAGTTCACGCCATCGGCGGCGAATATCAGATTCCCGGCAAAGAACGCCACGGGTCGCATGTTCTCGGCGACCGCGGCGCGATCAATTGGCGCATAGAGCAGCAACGCCATCGCGATGGTCGCCACGAGCACGACGGCCATCGTCGGCAACAGTCGCCACACGCGACGCGCGTACACCTCGGTGAGATCAATGTCGCCGCCATCCGCGAGATATCGCGTGAGCGTGCGCGTGAGGAAGAACCCGGACAGCACAAAGAACACGTCCACGGCAATGAAGGCACCGCGAAACAGCGGAAGGCCCGCGTGGAAGCAGACCACCAGCGCTACCGCGAGGCCGCGCAGTCCTTCAATGTCTGGGCGCCAGGCTGGCCGGGCCGGGAGGGAGGGGGCCATGACACAAACTTACGATCGGGGACCGCCGTTGATTCACCGCCGGGACACCACGGCCCACTTTTCATAGTGCACACCGCCGACAGAGAATGCCCGCGCCGCCTGGCATCGCGCGAGCCTCCCGCTCGGATGGAAGTGCACCGCCGTGTTCCCCCCGCCGCGAATCTCTCCCCAAAAGGTGCCGTCCCGGCACGGAACACCCTCGATAACCGTGGTGGCCGGTAGAAAGCAGAGCCGCAGGGCACCGTCCGGGTGAAAGCGCACACTCCACTTTTTATAGCCTTCCCCGCGACAGAGATGGCCCGACAATACCGTGTCCCGCGCCAGCCACGCGCCGTTGAGCGTGCCGTCGGCGTGAAAGATCACCCACGACGTACGGGGAAACGCGTGCCCTGAAATCACGACATCACGCGACAGCGGACACTCCAAGAGCCGACCCGACACGAAGAACTCGGCGGGAGCGCGACCGGTTCTCGCGCAGGGCACGCCGTCGATCACTGTGTCGGCGGAGATCGCCCGCCGCACGGTTTCCTGAGCCGACAGCGCACGAGGCATCGACAGCGCCAGAACCATGCACAGCGTGAGTTGGTGTGCCACTTGTGATCGCATATTCCCTCCGTGACGGAAATACCGCCTCGCCGACGCGCCTGGACAATACGTCATCTGACCTAGCGTTCGCCGCAGGCAACACTCGCCAACCGCTGCCGAGCAACGGTAGAATTGGGAATGCGCAGACATGTTCTCCTGTACGGCATCTTCGGCGGCGTCCTGATCGCCGGGCTCAAGGCGATCGAGTACCGATGGCTCGTGATAGAGTATTCCGTGGAGATCTACGGTGGCATCGTCGCGGCCGTGTTTGCGAGCGTGGGGCTGTGGCTCGGCCTCAAGTTCACCAAACACACCGAGACCGTGGTGGTGCGCGAGGTCATGGTGGCGGCACCAGTCAACTTTGAACGCGACCAGGGCAGGCTCGACGCCCTCGGCATCACGCCCCGCGAACTGGAGATCCTGGAGTTGATCGCTGAGGGGCTCAGCAATAAGGAAATCGCCGCGCGTGTGTTCGTCAGCGAAAATACCGTCAAGACGCACTCGAGCCGGGTGTTTGACAAGCTCGGTGCGCGACGGCGGACGCAGGCGGTGCAGATGGGCAAAGAACTGCATTTGATCCCCTGAGGGCACACTTTCGTATGATTTCGTGCAAAATCCAGCAGAATCATCCCTTCGGGTGACGCGTTCGGCGGGGGCCGACCGGTAGAATCGGCCTTCCTTCAACCGCTCGGAGCTGCCATGCGAAAGATCGTACTGACCTTTGGACTCATTGCCGGTGCCGTCCTCTCGGTCATGATGCTGTTGACCGTGCCGTTCCAGGATGAGATCGGATTCGACAAGGGCGCGATCATCGGCTACACAACGATGGTCCTGGCTTTCCTGATGGTGTTTTTCGGCGTCAAATCGTACCGCGACAATGTGGTGGGTGGCCGCGTGACGTTTGGCCGTGCGTTCAAGGTGGGCATTCTGATAACCGCGGTGGGCACCGTCTGCTACGTCGCCACCTGGGAGCTCATTTACTATCAACTGTCCCCCGATTTCGTCGACAAGTATGCAGCGTACACCTTGGAGAAGGCGAAAAAGTCCGGGGCATCGGAGGCAGCACTCGCCGCACAGGCCAAGAAGATGACAGAGTTCAAAGTCATGTATCAAAACCCACTCGTGAACATTGGTCTGACGTCCCTTGAGCCGATGCCGGTCGGGCTGCTGTTCACGCTGTTCTCCGCCTTTGCGTTAAGCCGGAAACGGAAGGCGGCTTCTTCGGCATGAATCCGCCTCGACGCGCGGCCTTCGGAAACCATCACCTCTGCAGCGCGTACGGTCGCCTTAACCCGATCAGGAGTTCCCCATGACTCGACGCAAGAAAATCTGGCTGGTGGTTGCTGCGCTTTTTACAGTCGTCAATCTGATCAGCACGGGGTTTGCGGCCGCCGCGAACGAGACAATGCACGCCGCAGTGCACGTTGCCCTGACGCTCGTCGGCGCGTACTTCACGTGGCGATTGGCACCGCGTTCCCAACCGGACAGCCAGGTCGACCTGCCGTCGGTCGACGAATCGCGACTGGAGCAGCTTCAGCAGTCCGTGGATGCGGTCGCGCTCGAGGTGGAACGCATTGGCGAAGCGCAGCGGTTTAGCGACAAACTCCGGGCCGAGCGGGTGGAGCCACGGCGCTGAGGTCTTGAGGCACGGAGCGTCACTAGCCGCTGTGTCCATGCTCAGGTACAATTGCGCGTACACTCCAGCTGACCTGAGGATTTGATGAATCGCTTTGTCATCGCTGCGCTGCTGATGGCAGTGCCCCTGAACGCACAAGACACCGCCGCGGCTCGTGCTGCTGCCGGTCGCGGCGGTCGACCCGTGACGATTACCGACACCGCTCGCGCCCGTTCCCTTTTCGTGAGTAAGACGCCCGCCGATCTGGCCGGTTGCGGCACGAACTGCGAAACGCACATCCGTCAGCGAATACAGACGGACAGCTCCTACGAGGCGCGTGCGAAAGGTGTGATGGAGTTCAGGAAGGTGACGTACAAGAGCCGCGCAGACGGACTCGAAATTCCTGCGTACCTGTTTGCACCCCTCACCAAAAAATCCACGGGCCACGCCGCGCTCGTGTGGGTGCACGGTGGCGTGCATTCAAACTGGGGGCTGTCCATGTGGCCCTTCGTGAAGGACGCGGTGGATCGAGGGTATGTGATCATCACGCCCAACTATCGCGGCAGCACCGGCTACGGCGACGTGTTTCATCGCAAGATCGATTACGGCGGCATGGAAGTGGACGACGCGCTGTCGGCGGTCGACTATCTGAAGACCGTGAGCTACGTCGACATGGATCGGCTGGGCATGATGGGATGGAGTCACGGCGGTTTCATTACCGCGCTGAACGTGTTTCGTGATGACCAACCCTTCCGCGCCGCCGCCGCGATGGTACCGGTGACGAATCTGATCTTCCGCCTGTCCGATCACAGCCCGTCGTACGCGCGCGACTTTGCCGCCGAGGAAGGCATCCAGGGGCTGCCGTTCGAAAAGATTGAGGAGTACATCCGGCGTTCTCCGGTGTTCCATGCGGAGAATCTGAAGATTCCCATGCTCGTGCATGTGGCCACCAACGACTGCGACGTGTTCTTCCGTGAGAATCAGCAGTTCGTGTACACGCTGCGGGCGCTGAAACCGGACTTGGCGGAAACCAAGATCTACGTCAATCCTCCGCAGGGGGCCGGCGGTTGCGGACATACCTTCAATCGGCGTGTCAATTCGGCCAGCACCGCGCGCGATGACACGCCGGAACAGATTGATTCGTGGAACCGGACGTGGACGTTCTTTGAGTGGAACCTGCGGCCCAAGTCGGAGTTCAGAAAGGACAACCAGGAGTGGAAGAAGGATCCGCGCATCGCGAGCCCGCGGGTGCCGCCGCCGTAAGGCCTCGTAGCCGTTGCGACAACGCTACCTTCCCCACCCACCGCCGCCCGGTGTTTCAATCGTGAGCACGTCACCGGGCTGCATCGTGATGCGGCACTTGGCGGGCAGTGGCTGTCCATTGAGCTGATTGAGACCCGCCTGCCCCGCCTCACCTCCATTGGCACCTGGCGGCGGCACTCGTCGCCGCTCCGTGAGGAGCGTCGCCGTGCATTCCGTGAGCGCCTGGTAGCGACGCACCACGCCATCGCCGCCGCGATGCACGCCGCCGCCGCCGCTACCTCGCCGCACCGCATACTCCACCACACGCAGCGGGTAGGCGCGCTCCAGTGATTCGATCGGTGTGTTGCGCGTGTTGCTCATGCCCACGTGCACGGCATCGGGCCCGTTGCCGCGCACACTCGCGCCTTGTCCGCCGCCGAGCGTTTCGTAGAAACTCCACCCCGTCGCGCCCATGGTGATGTTGTTCATCGTGCCTTGCCCGCAGGCCGGAATCGGCAAGTCATGAAGGCCCACACCTGCCGCCGCATCGGCCAGGGCGGCGAAGCACACATCGGTGATGCGCTGCGACAGCTCCACGTTACCCGCGGCAACCGCGCTCGGTCGACGGGCGTTGGCCACGCAGTCGTCGGGAATCGTGAGGCGCAATGCGCGAGCCACGCCATCGTTCACCGGCACATCGTCGTCGCACAACACACGCAGGACAAACACGGCGGCGGCCCGCGCCACCGCGGGTGGAGCGTTCACGTTGCCGCGTACCGCCGGCGATGTTCCCGTGAGATCCAGGTGCAACGTCGCGTTCTCGATGTGCGCTGCAATCACGACCGGAATGGACGCATCGCTCACGCCATCGCCTTCCAGCGCATCCGCCGCGCGACCGCGGGCACCATTCATTTGGGCCAGTCGCGCGCGAACGCGGCGTTCCGTGTAATCCAGCAACGCATCGACGGCGTCGCCTAACGATGCCGGGCCGAGTCGCGCGTACATGGCCTGCCATCCTTCTCGCCCGGACTTGCATGCAGCGCGCTGTGCGCGCAAGTCGCCCTCGCGTTCGGACGGCGTGCGTACGTTCGCCAACACCAGGCGCATCACATCATCTTGCGGAATGCCTTGTCGCTCGATGCACACCGGCGGCACGATAATGCCTTCCTGAAACAACTCGGTGGCGCCAAACGGCATGCTGCCCGGACTGATGCCGCCCACATCGGCATGATGGGCCCGCACTGCCGCATAGCCAATGATCCGTGACGGCTCGGCAAGATCGGCGATGACTTCCACCATCGTGAGATCAGGCAGATGTGAGCCGCCGTGCGACGGATCATTGAGCAGGTAGCAGTCACCCGCTCTCGCACCCACCGCGCGCACGGCGGCCACCGACTCCGGCATCGCGCCCAGATGTACCGGGATGTGCGCCGCCTGTGCGACCATGCGGCCCTCCGCGTCAAACAGCGCGCACGACGCGTCGCGCCGCTCGCGAATGTTGGGCGAGATCGCACTGCGTTCGAGGAGGGTGCCCATCTCTTCGGCCAGCATCGCGACGCTCTGCGCGAACACCGTCAGTTCGAGCGCGTCGAAACCGCGGCGATCATCATGCATGGCCAACGCCATGGTGATCGACCGGGTAACCCGCGGCAATGATGCAATCGCGACAGCGCGTCATCCATGCCTCCTGCAAGTCCGTCATGCGCGCGCCCTTCCCGCGGTCAGGCGCCATCGATAGCAGCCCCTGTGCCGAGGGATGCGGCACCGCGTGCCGCGCGATCTCGGGCATTGGCGTGCGTGCCATCACCACGTCGATTGTGCGCGTCGCCACGCGACCCAGCGTGACCACTCCGCGAAGTCCGCGTGCGCGATGCGCGTCGAGTTCAGCCGTCAATCGATTCACGTTCTCGTCGCCTTCCAGTTCACCGCGCGACGGCGCACGGAATGACACACCGTCGTCGGTTGGACAGCGATCGTACGCATTCCCCAGCGCGACCCCGTGCGCGACCGGCCGCGCTGCCGCGTCGTGGAATCGCGCACCGTCCCACGGGAGCGTCTTGGCGATTGATGGCAATGACACCGCGCCCAGACGCGCGAGCACCTCGTACAGGTGCTTTCCGGCTGCATCGCCAAAGAACGGGTAGCCGCTCTTGTCGGCACCCCGAGGACCCGGCGCTTCACCAATCAGCAACACGTAGACAGTACCGGAGTGTGGAACCAATGGCGGCACGGGATTGCCGACAATGCGAGCCTGCGTGGTCGGCGTCATGCCCGCTCCATCATCCACCCACCAATCGGCAGCGCCTGGGCGACCCACCCCGCGGCCACATGCATCGTGGCATCGGCCAGTCGCACCACACACGACCCGTGCAGTGTGCGCGTCATGGCACGCCCGTCGTCTTCGTCGTCGGGCAACACGCCGTCTCGCAACGGGCGCCCGAAAGACACGGGCCATGGCGCGCCACCAACCGAGGTGCGCAGACTGATGCACTCCACGCCCCGATCCAGCGCGAATCCTGTTCGCGCCACGTGTCGCTCCACGAACCGCGCGGCGAGTGCACCGCCGGTGTCACCGGGCGTGACCGGAACATCCAGTTCATAGCCCTGCCCTTCGTAGCGCGTGCGAATCCACCAGCGAGCACTGGTGGTGTCACGATCGGTCGCGCCCAACCGCTGTGCCTCCACCATCAGGCGCGCGGCCAGCAACGACGAGTCGATCGCCGTGGCAGGCGTCACGAAACTTGCCACCCCTTCGCGACGCTCCGGCGCAATCGCCAGACCGATGGCACTGAGCACACCCGCGTGCGGCGGAATCACAATGCGACGCATACCCAGGCGCTCCGCAAGACCACACGCGTGCAACGGACCGCCACCTCCGAACGCAATCAATACCGCATCGCGCGGATCAACGCCCCGTTCCACCGAAACGCGACGAAGGGCCCGCGCCATGGTCGCATCGGCCGTGGCAATCAGCGCGTCTGCCGCGCGGGCGATGCTCACCTGCAGTGGCGTCGCCAGATGTGTGAGCGCCTCCTGCGCGCGCGCCGCACTGATCGTCACACCGCCACTCCAGGTGCCCTCGGCGATGTGCCCTAAGACGACGTGCGCATCGGTCACGGTTGGACGGAGCCCCCCGCGGCCATAGGCTGCCGGACCGGGCACGGCACCGGCGCTTTCAGGTCCCGCGCGCAACGCTCCACCTGCGTCAATCCAGCCGATGCT
>JBEBIR010000151.1:0-7622 GCA_040080315.1 Gemmatimonas sp. | reverse complement strand
AATTCGCCAACTACCTTGGGATGCAGGGGATCGTCGAGCGTGGCCAGCACGATGCCATTCTTGCGATTGTCGGCGCCCTCGCGGGTGATCACCATGACTTTGCCGTCTTCCGACGTCATGACGTCATTGATCGTGCGCGCGTTCACCATCACCGAATCGATGATCGTGGGCTTGGACGGGTCGGCGACATTGATCACGTACACGCGATCACCGCCAAGCATCGTGCCGAGGTAGGCGACTTTGCCGTTGGGATGCACCCACACTTCGGATGTGGCAAACGCACTGCGCACAACAGAGCCCACGAGTGTGGTCGGACGTCGCACGTCGCGGGCGGCGAGCGTGACTGTCGCCTGAGCGGCGTGTCCACCCACGAGGGCGGTGACAGTGTACGTGCCGGCGTCATAACCAACAAACGCACCATCCGTGTCGATCTCGCCTTTGCCGGGTGCCATCGACCACGTGGGTGTGAGCCCCGCGATGTCCTTGCCAGTCGCGTCCTTCACCGACGCCTGAAATTTGATCACGTCGCCGGTGCGCGCTTGTTGACGCGAGGGCGTGATGCTGAGCGAGCGCACTGCGGTGCCAACGACGGTGACGGCGAGCGTCCGCTTGACTGTGCCGACGGCGGCGGTAATGCTGGCCGAACCGGCGCGCACCGCGGAGACAGTCCCTTCGGCGTCCACGCGCACGATGGCTGGCGCGGAGCTGGTCCACAGTGCCGCGTCGCTGCGCAGGTCACCGCCTTTCGAGAATACCAGCGCATTCGCGCGGATGGATTGTCCGGGAACAAGGCGCATCTGTTGCGGCGACACGTCAATAGTGGCCGCGGGTCCGGGCACGACGGACACCTGTATCTGCGTGATCACGGGGCGCGTGCCCGCTTGAATCGCGGACACGACCACGGGAATCGTGCTCACCGCGCCGGCGTGCACGAGCCCTGTGCTGTCCACTGTCCCTTCAAACGACGCCGACGTTTGTTGAAAGCGAATCCGCACACCGCTCACCGGTTTGCCATCCCGGTCGACGGCTTCCGCCTTGAGCTGCAACGTTTCGCCGGCGACAACAGTGGCCGGGTTCGGGGTGACGACCACCCGTGCAACTGCCTGCTGTGCGGACAGCGATGTGCTGGCAAAGGCAAGAACCGCTGCACAAGTGGCTATCGCACGCTGTGGGAGACGATTCATGGCACCACCTTCACAGTTGGCTTGGGTTCGATCTTGATGATCCACAGTCCGTTGTTGTCGTCGTTCACGTAGGCGAGACCGTCTTTGGGGTTCACCACCACACCCCAGGTCATCGCCGAGTTCTTCACCTTGCCATCCATGTCAGCCGTGTTGAGGTGGCCGATCTCGCGTCCCTGCGCGCGCAGGTCGCCGCGTAGTTCACCGGAAATGTCGAATACGCGGAAGCCGGCATTGTACGCGCCCATGTAGAGCGTGTCGCCGGCCACCCAGACATTGTGTACCCCGCCGTACTCGGGTTCGTACCACGCCACGGGCTTCGGGTGCGCCAGGTCGCTCACATCGATCACTTGCAGTCGGCCATACGCGCGACCTGCGGCCGCGTCCTTGGTGCCCTTGGGATACGCGGCGGGAAACACTTCGTCCGCAATGAATACGTAGTTCTTGTGACGCCACGCGGTGTGCGTGCCGCGAATGAAGCCAGGGCCGCCGTCCACTTCCACCTGCTTGTACATCGCGTTCAGGTCGTACTTGTACTGCGACACCAGCACGGGGTTGGACGGTGAACCACCCTTCACACCGTTGCCGACGTCGAGGACAACGAGTCCATCGTTCCAGTAGCTGGCGTACAAGAGGCCGTCACGCAGATCGATATCGTGCAGCGAACGTCCCGCGTCGGGTCGGCCCTCTGTTTTCCAGCGCGCCACTTCCTTGGGGTGATACGGGTCGTTGACATCGAGAACATGCAGCGCGCCCGTGCCATCGTTCGTGAGGAACAGGAACGTGCCGAACTTGTCCTGCTTGTACACGAACGTCGAATGCACGCCGCCGGTCACGCCGTCGGTGAATTCCGCGATGACCTTGGGATGCGCCGGATCTTCCAGCGAGCAGATGACGATACCGTTCTTGCGATCGCTGGCCCCCTCGCGCGTGAAGACGAGAAACTTGCCGTCGGGAAACGTCATCACATCGTTCACGCGTCGCGTGTTGGAGATGATCGAGTCGGTGACGACGGGGTTCGCGGGGTTGCTGATGTCGAGCGCGTACAGCACATCGCCGCCACCGCCCGAGCCCAGATACGCGTGCTTTCCGTCCTGATGCAACCACACTTCCTCGGTCGTAAACCGCGACCGCGGCAGTCGACCAACCAGTGTGAGCGGCCGGCGCACGTCACGTTCATTGAGGGTCACGGTAGACTCGACACTGCGCGATCCGAATGACGCCGTGACAGTGTATTCGCCGGCTTCGTATCCGACAAATGCGCCGTCGCTATCAATGGTGCCGTGTCCAGGTGAGAAGCTCCACGTGGGTGTGAGACCTGTGACCGCCTTTCCCGTCGCGTCTCTGGCGGTCACCGCAAACCGCAGCACGTCACCGGCGCGCGCTTCGACATTGGCCGGCGAGAGCGAAAGTGAGGCGAGTGATCCGGACGCCACCGTCACGGCGAGCCTGCTGCTGATCGTGCCAACACTGGCCGTGATAACAGTGCTGCCGGATCTCACGGCCGTGATGAGTCCCGCTTCAGTCACGGTAGCAACGGCCGGATTCGCGCTACGCCACACCACTCGGTCGGCCCGCTTGTCGCCAGCGGCGGAGAATGCGCGACCGGTGGCGCGCAGTCGTTGACCAGCCACCAGCTTCGCGCTGACTGGCGTGACCTGAATGCTCGCCGCAGGACCCGGCAGCGCGCGGATCTCAATGACCTCGAACATCGGTCTCGCACCCGCCAGCGTGGCGGTCACTGTCACCGGAAGAATCGCGGTCGAGCCGGATGTCACCAGACCAAGCGAATCGACGCGGCCTTCAAAACGCGCCGATGAGCCAAGCCGATAACGAAAGGCGACACCGGGAATGACGTTGCCTTGGGCGTCGCGCGCCTCGGCGCGAAGCCGAAGCGTGTCTCCTGCCGTCATGCTGCGACTGGCCGGCGAGACGATGATACGGGCGATTTCTCGTGGCTGCTGGGCCGTCAGCGACGCGAATGGCAGGGCAAGCAGGGCAACAGTGATTCTCATGGTCGGTCAGTCCGTGCGAAATGCGGTGGCGACTTCGGAGCGGGAGCTCGGAACTCCATCCGTACGATTCTGGCGTCAGGCGCGAAGCGAGGCAAGACGCGGCACCGTGACAGCGCGCATTATTCATGCGATCCGCCTGCCGGTGACACGGCAGGGACACCTCCTGAACCCGGTGGGATGATGCTCGACGAAACTCCACACTCGGCCGAGTCGATACGGCACTCGCTCAACCGGGTGCATGCGGAGAGTGTGCCGTACTGGACCTCGTTCACCACGTCAGCGTTTCTGTCACCGATCGGTTCGGCGTGGTCCCCCGCCGACAATGTCCGTCACCTGACCAAGTCCATTCGGCCGCTGACGCGCGGGCTGGAGTTGCCTCGATTCGTTGTGCGACTGCGCTTTGGTGGGACCAGTCGGCCGTCTCGCCGTTATGAACAGATGCGCGAGGACTATCGGCGCGCCCTCTCGAGCGGAGGTCAGGCGGGACGCTTCGCGCCGACACCGCTCACGGACGTTTCCGACGCGGACGCTGAACGGGCGCGCATCATGTCGTCACATGCCGACGCCGTCAGCGCGCTTGGCGCAGCATTGGTGCGTTGGACCGAACGCGACCTCGATCGTTGTCAGTTGCCACATCCGCTGATGGGCAAGTTGACGGTCCGTGAAATGCTGCTATTTACCGTGTATCACAATCAGCATCACGTCGATGTGGTGCGACAGCGACTCTCAGACGCCACGCGAGGATAGGATCTCATGCTTATCGTGACAACGCCACAACTCGAGGGCCAGCCCGCCAAGCGCTATCTCGGGCTGGTGAGTGGTGAAGCCATTCTTGGTGCGAACATTTTCAAGGACATGTTCGCTGGTATTCGCGACATCGTCGGCGGTCGTTCGGGAGCGTATGAGGGTGAACTTCGAAAGGCGAAGCAGATCGCCATCGACGAGATGACAGAGCAGGCGCAGGAGCTGGGGGCGAATGCCATACTCGGCGTCGATCTGGACTACGAGACGATCCAGCTGGGGAATGGCGGTGGCATGCTCATGGTGAGCGCCAGCGGAACGGCGGTGGTCATCTGACGTCGCGTCGCGAGCTACCGGTGTCCGATACCCCTCACGTTGTTGCCGTGTGTAAGAGCGACGCGCACAACTTTTCCAAGTCCGTGGTGCCGGTCATTCGACTGCTGGAAGGACTCGGCGTGGAGGGTGACGCGCATTCGGGCGGCACGGTGCAGCATCTCTCGCGCATCAAGCAGAATCCCGATCAGCCAAACCTGCGTCAGGTGCACCTGATGCACGCCGAACTATTCGATGAACTGGCCGCCAGGGGATTCGTGATCACACCGGGCGACATCGGCGAGAACATCACCACGCGCGGGATCGACCTGCTGGGCCTGCCGGTCGATACCGAATTGCAGTTCGGTGCCACGGCGCGGGTGCGCATTACCGGACTGCGCAATCCATGTCACCAACTGAATGATTTTCAGGAAGGACTCACCAGAGCGGTGCTGGAGAAGCGGCCTGACGGATCGGTGATTCGGAAATCGGGAATCATGGGCGTCGTGATCGTCACCGGTGACGTGGTCGCCGGCGACGCGATCACGGTGTTCCTGCCTGCCACGCCGCACCAGCCGATGGACATGGTGTAGGCGCTATGCGCGCCGCTACGGCTTGATTGCAGCAATGGCCGCCGCGGCCACCTGTTCATCCTGCGCGCTGGTTACACCGCTCACGCCGACGGCACCAATGACTTTGCCGGCAACAATGATGGGCAGGCCGCCCTGCAGCGCCACCAATCCATCGACCGATAGAAACGTGAGTGTGTCGCTGAGCACGCGATCGGCGTAGACCTTGGTTGGGCGACCGAAGCGCGCCGCGGTTCGCGCTTTGCCCATGGAGATCTGCACGGTGCCGACACTGGCCCCGTCGAGCTTGAGAAACCCTACGAGATCCCCACCCGCGTCCACGACGGCAATCGACACGTTCCAGTTGTTCTGCTTCGCGGTCGCTTCGGCCGTGGCAAGAATTGATTTCACCGCGGCGGCAGTGAGGACTTTGGTGTCGGCAAGTTGCGCGTCGGCCTGACGTGGCGCAGCAACCAGCAGTGCGCAGGAAACAACTGCGGCGATACGAACGAGTCGCGCGGTGAACGGAATCATGATAGGGCGCTGAGAGGGGAATGGTGAGTGGACGCCGCCATAACGTGCCGGCCAGCGTGCGCCGAGTCAATCACTATCTATGCAGTCCCTGCTCTCTCGCCAGATCACCCAGCGCCGTGCGGTCGCGGATGCCGATTTTGTCGAATACGTTGGCCAGATGCGTGCCGACGGTGCGCGCCGAGATGTCGAGGTGCACGCCGATTTCTTTGTTGCTGAGTCGACGGGAGACCAGACGCACGATCTCGAGTTCGCGCCCCGTCAGTCCGTCGAGGCCAGGGGCGACGCGTTTCACGGGCAATCGCGCGCCCATGGCGCGCAGCAAACTGCGCGCATCGTCTGCGGCAGGCTTGGCGCCAAGTCCCTCGAGTACGTGCAATGCGGCGCGCGCTTCACGGGTCGCCTCGTCGGTATCTCCGTGCGCTTGCAGAACGCGCGCCAGTCGCACACGCGCGCGGGCTGCGTCGAATGGAAATGGCACCGACTCGAGCGTCGAAATCGCGAGTTGCAAGGCGCTGATGGCGGCATCCAGTGACCCGGCGCGATGCGCGAGCTCCCCATCCACGAGCGATACCCAACCGCGACCAACCGTGTGCGCGAGCAGCGCGGAGTCGCGCGCGAGACGTTGGCGCATTTCCTCCAGCGTCGTGCGATCGTCCAGCGCTGCCGCCGACTCGGCAATGGATGGGAGCAATCGATAGACGGCCCACGCCACGTATCCAGTGCGATCGGCGACGGCCAATGCCTCGCGCCCCAACGCGATCGCGCGGGCATGGTCTCCCACCGCACCAAGCCACATCACACGCGCACTGAGTGCCGGCAACACCCCATGCACTTCGAACGGTTGTTGGAGATCGACCGCCCCGGCCCCCGAGACACTCCATGCTTCATCGAACAACCGTTGCGCTTCCGTCGATTCGCCGCGATGCAAGTATACGCTGCCCACCCAGTACAGCAGACGCGCAAGGAGCGTGGTCTGGTCAAGCGCGCGCGCGCTCACGACGGCGCGCTCACCCTCAACCAGCGCGCGGTCCCAATCGCCAGTGCCGGAATAGAATTCGATCGCAATCTCCAGTGTCCGCAACTGCAACAGCGGCGAGTGGAGTTCATCGGCCAACGCCGTTGCCCGTGCCAGGTGATGTTGCAGTGCCGTGAGGTTGGAGGTAAAGCCGCTCAACACCGCCGCGGTCCAGTGCGCCGACCACGCGAGATTGCGCGCGCCACTTTGTTCGGCCAACTCCACCGCACTCCGCGCATGCGCCCAAGCGCGATGCGCCGGACCCGACCACGTGTGCAGCTTGAGCAACGAGCGATGCGCGCGCGCCAACAGTTCCACATCGCCGCGCTGCTCGGCCAGATCGAGTGCCTGCGCGATCTCGCGACGCGCATCAACCGGCTGACCGAGCGCCTGCAGCGAATCACCCTTGGCCAAGCGCAGACGTGCCAGCAACATCGTGTCGCCCGCGTTCAACGCCCGCGCAATGCCGGCATCGAAGTGCGCGATCGCTTCGGCGCGACGACCGAGTCCTTCATTGGCAAGGCCCAGCCGACGCTCCGCGATGGCGACCCCGATGTCATCATGGCGCGCGATCGCGAGATCGCGGGCGCGCACGCACATGGCGATGGCCTGATGATACTCGCCAAGGCGCCGGTACAGTCGCGCGAGCTCATCCAACAGCACGGGCACCATCTCGGCATCGACAACGTCGGGGTACGCATCCGCGCGGTCGAGCGCGGCGCGAAACACGCCGGCCGCCTCGCGTCGCGCGAGACGTTCCATGGCCTGTCGACCGGCGAGCAACAGCCAGCGGACTGCGACGCGCGCATTCACCGCGGGATCGGCGAGTCGCCAGTGCGCGGCAATCTGTTCCGCGAATCGTTCAGCGCGCGCGCCGTGCGCAGACTCGATCGCCATGGCGATCGTGGCATGCAGGCTGCGTTCGCGCGCCAGGCCCACCAGGTCGGTGAGCGCCTGACGAAGCATCGGGTGCGCCACGTTGTACGTAATGGCGCCGTACTCGACCTGCTCCACCACAATACCGTGCGCGCGCAGCTCCTCGAGTGCCGCCAGCAAGGCCGCCTCGTCCAGTGCCGCGATGACGTCGTCGGTGGCGGCGAGGCGCAACACCTCATGCACGACGGCCGTTCCGGTGACGGCGACGAGATCGGCGATACCTCGCGCGTTCGGGCTCAGGCGATCGAGTCGTGCCCGCAGGACATCGCGCACGGAATGCGGGAGCGTCAACCCCTCCAACTGCCAACCCACCCACACC
>JBEBIR010000150.1:0-7624 GCA_040080315.1 Gemmatimonas sp. | reverse complement strand
GGCGCGAACACCGTGACGGCGACGGTCGCCGGCTTGAGTGGCAGTCCCGTGACGTTCACTGCGACCGGTACCGTTGGAGCAGCAACGACGATCGCCGCTTCGTCGAGTACCACGCAATCGGCAACCGTCGGCACGGCGGTGAGTGCACCACCGAGTGTTCTGGTGACGGACGTCAATAGCAATCCCGTGAGCGGGGTGAGTGTGACGTTCGCTGTCACGGCGGGCGGAGGCGCGATCGATCCGGTGAGCCCGGCGAGTGTCGTGACGAACGCCAGCGGTGTTGCAACGCTCACGAGTTGGACACTGGGCACCATCGCGGGCGCGAACACCGTGACGGCGACGGTCGCCGGCCTGACGGGGAGTCCCGTGACATTCACCGCCACCGGAACCGCGGGTGTGGCGACGACGATTGCCGCTGTCTCGACCCTTACACAATCGGCAACGATCAGCACCGATGTGAGTGCGCCGCCGAGCGTGCTGGTGACGGACGCGAACGGCAATCCCGTGAGCGGCGTCAGTGTGACGTTTGCGCTTACGGGAGGTGGAGGCGCTATCGTTCCTGTGTCACCGGCGACGATTGTCACGAATGCGAGCGGCATTGCGACGCTCACGAGTTGGACCGTGGGCGCGGTCCCTGGGGCAAATACGGTGACGGCGACGGTGGCGGGTTTGGCGGGCAGTCCGGTGACATTCACGGCCACGGGCATACCATGAGAAGCGCGCTCACCCGAGTGGTCCTGCTGACGCTCACGCTCGCACGCGCGACGCGGGTCCGTGCGCGAGTTGGCCTGATGCTCACGGTGTTCGCGATCTGCTCCTGCGCCGAAGCGACGGTTGAGGGGATTCCCGTGGTGTCGGTGACCATTACTCCGCCCACGGCCAGTGTTCGAGCGGGGAGCAGTGTTACGCTCGTCGCGCGTGCGCTCGATGCGTCTGGCAGCGCGGTCGACGTGCGCGGCATCGTCTGGTCCAGCGGCAATCCGGGAATCGCCACCGTTTCGGCAACAGGTGTGGTGACCACGCTCACGCCCGGCGAGGCGCGCATTGCGGCGAGTATGCAAGGAAAGAGTGCGACCGCGACGATTACCGTCACGGCGCGTGTCGTGGCGTCGGTGGTGGTGACACCGCCCACGGCTTCGATGCGCGTTGGTGTGTCGGCGCCATTGCAGGCACTGACTCTTGATGCCGACGGCGCGACGCTGACCGGTCGCACTATCGCCTGGGCGAGCAGTAACGCGTCCGTAGCGATTGTGAACGCGCAGGGCACGGTGACGGGTGTGTCTCCCGGCGCGGCCACCATTTCGGCGACGAGCGAAGGACGCACGGGTCAAGCTGCTGTGACGGTCACCGCCTCCCCTGTGCAAACGGTGACGGTCTCGCCGGCCGTGGACACGCTGGGTATCGGCACGGAGCGCGCCCACACGGCGGTGGTGCGCGACGCGGCCAACGTGGTGCTGACCGATCGTGTGCTCGTGTGGAGTTCGAGCAACGTGGGCGTTGCATCCGTGTCGTCGATTGGCGTCGTCACCGGCCTGTCGCCGGGAACGACTACCATTTCCGCGTCGAGTGAAGGACGTGTTGGCACGGCGACGGTTGTGGTCCTTCAGCGACTCGCGAGCACCGTCATACTGACGCCAGGTTCCAGCACGCTTATCGTCGGCGCGACGCAGGCGCTCACCACGCAAATCACCGACGCGCAGGGCAACCTGCTTACCGGCCGACCGGTCTCCTACCTCAGTGAATCACCGGCGGTGGCCAGCGTGAGCGCGGCTGGTGTGGTGACGGCCTTGTCGCCGGGGACCGCGCGCATTACGGCCACGAGCGAAGGGAAGAACGGCTCGGCGACGATTGTCGTCATTGCGGTGCCGGTGGCGTCGGTGCAGGTGAGTCCTCCGTCGTCGGCACTCTTGCTTGGCGCCACGCAGCAACTCACGGCGGTGGCGCGATCGGCTGGCGGCGCGACCTTGGTCGGGCGCACGGTAACGTGGATCAGCGGCGCACCCAACGTTGCCAGTGTCAGCGCCAATGGACTGGTCACCGGACTGGCGCCCGGCGTTGCGATCGTCGTCGCGATGATCGACGGTGTCACGTCCACGGCGACGGTGACCGTCAGCCAGCCGACGATTGTCTCCATTTCATTGTCGCCGCTCGACCCCTCGATCAATCTGTTCGGGGCCGTTCAACTCTCGGCGATTCCTCGCGATGCCTCAGCCACCGCGCTCACTGGACGCACGATCACCTGGACGTCGGCAGATGAAAGCACTGGCTTTGTGTCGAGTACGGGGCTCGTGGTTGGATTCAAATTGGGTACTGTTCGTATTACGGCCACTTCGGAGGGAGTCAGTGCGTCGACCATTGTCACCATTCGCTGAGCGTCTCATCAGCACCGACCGTGAGCTGCGCATCGTGATGCGCGCACGGCGCTGGACGCTCTTGCTCGTTGCAGGACTCTTCGTGACGCCGTCGTACGTGCGGGCGCAGACGCTCACACCGAAGCGCGTCCTTACCATCGGCGCGGCACCGGGCTGTCCAATTGTTCCGCCGGGACAGGCCACCGTCGCGCGACGCGACAATGCGGAAGCGCGCCGACTGGCTGCTGCTGGACAGGAGGCGGCGCTCATTGGTGATCAGTCCGCCGCGCGGGACGCGTTTGCCCGCGCGGCCGTGCTGAATCCAGGCGACGAACGCGTGGCGTATGATTTGGCGCGCGCGCATGAAGAGCTTGCGGACAGCGTGAAGGCGGTGACCGAATACTGTCGCTACCTGACGCTGTCGCCGACAGGGCGCGAGTCGGCGGATGTTCGTGCGCGATTGACGCAGCTGGTTCCGCGACCAGCGCAACAACGGGCACAAGACGTGCAAGTCGCGTTCCGACTTGGGCTCGCCCTGTTTGATGACGGACGATATGACGCGTCCGTGCGCGCGTTCGACGACGTCATCAAGAATGCGCCGACGTCGGCGGAGGGATACTTCAATCGCGGACTCGCCTATGCGGCCACAGGGAAACGCACTGACGCGCTGAAGGATCTGGAGCAGTATCGAGCGGCAGCACCTACCGTCGATGATCGGGTCGAGGTCGGGCGCGCAATCGAGACGCTTCGACGACCGGTCTTCGGACCGGGCATGGCATTCGCGCGCGGCGTACTGCCTGGCTTTGGACAGTTCTATACCGGTCGTCCGGTGCGCGGCGTCGTTCTGCTGGTGGCCGTTGCCGGCTCGGCGGGGTTCGCGCTCGCCCAAACCACGACGGAAAAAGTGATTCCGTATACGGATCCGAATGGTGTTCCGGCACCCTACACGCAGACGACGACCGATCGACCGTATTTCGCGCCGGCGATGGCTGCGGCCGTGGGCCTGACCATCGTCGGCGCGGTGGAAGCGATGCTGTATGCGAGTCGCTCACAGCGCGGTGCGTCAATTGTTCCGCGACGCGGTGGTGGCACCGCATCAAGCGTCGACGTTGCGCCGTGGGCGGATCGCGCGGGGCGAGTGGGACTGCAAGTCAGCACGCGCTTCTGATCGTTCGACACTTCCTTCTTTACGAGGTCCACATGCGCAGAAGCCCTTCCGGTTCGGCGGTTGCCAGACGAGCTGCGTTCTGGCTGTTCGCTCCCCTGATCGGCTGCGGTGGAGGCGGTTCGACGAATCCCGGACCGACCGCCAGTCCGTTCACGGCCACGATCGACGGGGTCAGTTGGAGCAGCAGCACGTCCGCGGCCGTGTCGTCCACCGGTGGCATCTTCACCCTCGTGGGATCACAGATCGGCGCAAACGTGACGAGTATTTCCATGAGCTTCTATTCGATCGGCGTGCCCGGCACGTACCCGCTGGGTGTTACGGGCTCGGTGGCTGGTGGTATTGGAACCGTCACGGCCAGTCCGTCCACGTGGTCTACGCCGCTCTCGGGTGCGGCGGGATCCGTGACCATCAGCGCGGTGTCGGCGACGCGCATCGCCGGGACCTTCAACTTCAATGCGACGCCATTGCTTGGTCAGACGGCGACGAATACGCGGGTGGTGACGCAAGGGCAATTCGATCTGCCCGTGACGGGCGCTGCCACGTTGGTCGTGCCCGACGGTGCTGGAAGCAAGGTGACTGGCACGGTGGCGGGAAATGCGTTCAATGCGGCCACTGTAGTTTCGGTCTCACCGCCGTCGCTGGGCACGCTGACGTTTGCTGGCAGCAACACCGCCTACACGGTCAATTTCATCATTTCGGGTTACACCGGTGTGGCCAGCTACGCGTTGGGTAGTGGAGCGACGCGAACCATGCAGGTCACAACCAGTACACCGACAAAAGTCTGGGGTGGCACAGTTGCCGCAAGCGCGGGCACCGTTGTCGTTACGAGCGCGACGGCCACCCGAATCAAGGGCACGTTCACGGCAACGCTGCAGCCGTCGGTGATCAATCCGAACGAAGCGCCCATCACACTGAGCGGTACGTTCGAGTTGGGGATTCTCTAGGACCTACACCGGCGGTGGTGCCATACCCATGCTTGCCCACTCCTCTTTTGCCGGGCCGTAGATTCCCGGGACCTTGAGGCCGGCCTGTCGCATGAGCACGGTCAATTGGCCGCGGTGATGCGCTTGATGGTGTATCAACACCGACAGCGTCGTCGCCCGCGTCCATTGTTCACCGTACATATCGTCGGACACCGCCAGCGTGGCGTTCGTCCAGTTGGCCGCAATCTGTTCCAGCAATGACGCCGCTGCCGCTCGATAGCCAGTGGCAATCGCCGCTGCGCTCGAGGGTGCGGGCCCATGCTCGTCCACGCCGCTGATGTGCAGTCCAGTACGCGCCATCATCTCGGGAATGGTCTGCGCGATGTGCCACGCCAGACGACCAGCCGTGCGGCCGCCAGGGTAGATCTCCTGTGCGAGCGACGCGTCGGTGAGCAGGTCGAGCACCTTCTGCGTGCCTTCTGCTTCGAAGTGCCAATCGCGAGCGAATTCGGCGGGGCTGGAATACATAGACACCTTCGGCTGTGGTGTTGGAATACTGAGTACTGAGTACTGAGTACTCAGTACTCAGTAACCGTTCACGCCTCGTCATCGAATTCTAATGCGGAATTCATGGGTTCGTGATGGCGCAGTGCGCGCCGGACCTGCAGGATCGAGGCACTCGGGATTGCTGCCCGATCACTCAGGGCTCGGAGCGCGTCATGCGTGTAGAGTTGCATCGATTTCCTGCCGCAACGTCAACAATGGCGTGTCGCGCGGGGCTGGCGTTGGGACTGGCATTGGCGCCGGCGTGCGCGTCTGCCCAGGGCGCGAGCTGGCGCATCCAGCCAACGCCGGAGATTCGTCTCGGGTATGGCGATGTTGTGGCCGCAAGCCTGACCGCGCCGGTGGGGGCATCGCGCCTGCCAAACGGCAACACACTCGTGGGCGATCGCGGCGACTTTGCCCTCGTTGAATACTCGCCGAAGGGCGAGGTGCTTCGGAAATCAGGGCGGAAAGGAAAAGGACCGGGCGAGGTCACGTTCCTGATGAATTTTCTCAGGTGCGGCGATTCCCTGGTGACACTCGATTTCGATGCCAATCGCGCCTCAGTACTCAACCTCGAAGGCAAGGTCGGTCGAACGTTTCGCCTCAAGCAACTGCCCTATCGGTCGAGCTGCAATGCGCGCATGCAGTTCCTGTTCATGGACACGGAGCGCAATCCCTCCGGCCGACCGGTGGTGAATCGTCCGCTGTTGCCGTATCGGATCCTCCCCGCAGACTCAAGTGCCGGCATCGCACTGGGCGACCTGCCGGGCATCGAGCAGTTTGGCCCGTCACGCTATCCGTTGGGTCGCGATCCGCGCGTTGCCATTGGCCGCACGCGGGCATACATCGCACTCGCTGACAGTTTCGAGATTCGCGTATTCGACATGTCCGGGAAGCCGCTACCTTCGTACTCGCTGCGCATGGCACAGGTGGAGGCAACGCAAGCCGACCTGGACGCCTTCAAGGAAGACGAAATCGCGACGATGGGTGAGAAGTCGCGACCGATGTACAACCAGTTGTATGCGAAGGTGCCCCTCGCCAAGTATCTCCCGGCCACGCGCGATCTCATCGTCGATGCGGACGACAATCTATGGGTCCAGCACTATCCGCGCGCGTCGTCACCGCTCGTGCGCTGGACCGTGTTTTCGCCAGTCGGCAAGGTGCTGGCGACGATTGCCTTGCCGAGGGCCTTCGAACTGTACGAAGCCGGTCGGGACTATGTATTGGGTCGCTATATCGATCCCAATGAGTCGATCCCCGAGGTCCGGTTGTATCGGGTAACGAAGTACTAAGTACTAAGTACTCAGTACTCAGTACTCAGTACTCAGTACTCAGTACTCAGTACTCAGTACTCAGGGATGCGTCAGCGTGTAGATGTAGGCCGCGAGTGCCTGGATCTGCGGATCGGTCAGGTTCATCGGACCTCCGCGAGCACGCATCGGGTTCCGGCGGGCGGGGTCCTTGATCTTTTCGGCCGGAACGCCGGTCGTGATGATCCCGACAATTTCGTCGAAGCTGCCCGTCGTGAGCTGAACCCATTTCTTGCCGTCGAGCACCGGGCCGTTCGTGCCGCCGATGCCGCCTTTGCCATGGCAGCGCTGGCAACTGCCGTTGTTGAACAACGAATCACCCATGGCGATGTTCGCCGGGGTGACGGCCGCCGGTTTGGCGGGCGCGGCGTTGCGGGCCGCGGTGCCTCCGCCGGCCGGCGATGGTGATTGTGAGCCGGACGAGGCCGACGATCCGCCGCACGCGGCGAGGAGGAGCGCGGTCGCACCAAAGGCAATGGCGAGACGGGGTAGAGAGCGGTGCATGGGCATGGGAGGAGGGGAGGACGCTGGGTGGGTTCGATTACACCAGCGGATTATCGCGCCAAACGGCGACGCTGTCGAGTCACTGCATCTCTACGGAACAGTGGCCGCCGGTGTTGCGCCGGCTTCAGCGTCCCGGCTCGTGTGGCGGTTGGCGGCCGTGGTTCCGCACGAGGGACAGTACGGGAAGAACGCATTCTTTCGCGTGTGGCAACGGACGCACTCGTCGAACAGGCGCAGTCCGCAGTGCGCGCAGAAATTGGAGGGGTTCTGCACCCCGCCCAGAATCGCGCGCTCACAACCGGGACACACACCGCCGCCAATGCGTTTGACGGCCTCCTCGTACGACAGGGCGTCGCGACGCTCCGACTCGCTCTGCTGCTCGACCTGCTGACGCTGCGCGAGATAGCGACGCATGGCGCGGATCACATACACACCGGCCACCGCACTGGCGATGATGCCGACGCCATAGCGGACGTACCCGCCGTAGCTGGGCAGGTACGGCACCAACTCCACAAAGAACGCGAAGAGCGCAAACAACACGAAGCCACGAGCGAGCGGCCAGTACTCGCTTTTGCGCTTGCGGGCAATCAACCAACCCGCCGCCAGCAACAGCGGGAGTGTCAACGCGAGACGAATGCCGAACACCCGCAATTCCTGCGCGAATCGCGCGCGTTCGTAGCGATCGGAGGCCGCCAACTGCAGTGCGCTCATCGCCTCACTATTGGCCGTCGCCGCCTGTCCGTTCGCGAGCATAGCCGCGTCCAATTGCTCCACCTGCTCTTCGGCGCGTCGCTCGCTGGCCTTGAGCGCATCCAACGCCCG